>JAQGOX010000818.1 GCA_028293365.1 Verrucomicrobiales bacterium
AGAGGCCGAAAATGCCTTGCGGTAGTTCCATCAGTCGAACGGCATAACCAAATGAGGCAACGATATGGCGGTCCGGATCGACTGAGTAGGCCATGCCTTGAGTGATCAGCATGTTCAACTGGAATGCCGCAACCCCCATCATCCCCGGAATCATTTTGCGAACCACCTGTCTCACTGTTTCGTCCCGCCACGGGGTCGCCCACCGAAAGTTAAAGCCGTCCCGATAAAGGGTGGGAAGCTGGTACACCGCCTGGATTACTCCTGCGACCAGCACGCCAAAAGCGAGGGCGAATATCTGGCGATCCAGAGTTTTTCCCCAATGAGGAGCTACAAAGAAGACAATCCCAATCAGGGTAAGGTTTAGCAGCGTGGCACCCATTGCGGGAACAAAGAAATGGCCGCGCGCGTTGAGAATTCCCATGAAAATTGCCGTCAGGGTAATGACGATCATGTACGGGAACATGATGCGTGATAATTCGAGCATCAGGCGGGTATCAGGACTGAGCAATGCGGCGGTTTTAATCGCCAGTTCAGGCATTGCTTTAACAATTCCAGGGCCAATCAAATCGGGAGAATCGAGCGCGAGAACAAGTGAAATAAGAAGCACCACAGCCACCGTGATCAGTGCTGAGACGACAAGTAAGCCGGAGATTACGGCATTTGCCGCGTGCCACATCGCAGTCGGGCCGTCGTTTTTCTCTTTCTGCTTAAAAATTGGAATAAAAGAAGCCGTCAAGGCGCCTTCACCCAAAAGTCGGCGAAACAAATTGGGGATCATGAAAGCCAACTGGAATGTCGCGGCTACGGGACCATCCCCCATAAAGCCCGAATAACACATTTCGCGCACCATTCCGAGCAAGCGGCTGCTCAACGTCGCGATGCCCATCGCGCCTGACGATTTCAACATTTGTGACATTTTGCGCGCCAAGTAAAAGGCGAAGGACGACGACTTACCAGCTACAAACTGACCCGAACGCAAAGTTTGCCGTCGAGAAATTTCCAACCTGCTTAATCTTCAAGATTCGGTCGCAAAACTCTGCGTTTGGAGATAGAGTCGCGGGATCGAAAATTAACCTAAAGGTGCTGTCGCCCAATATTTCACAAATCGAAATGGCCGAGTGCAAACATATCATTATCGTAAGCGATATTCATTACGCGGGTGCGACTGAAAAACGCAGGGGCAACTATGAATTGGCCGTTATTTCGAATCCGATGGTGCGTTTTCTAACGTTGCTCTATCGCCGTTACATTTGGTTGCGGGACCCCTTCGCGCACAATCATTTGCTTGAAAATGTCCTCCAATATTCCGGACCGATCGATTGGTGTGTGGCGAATGGCGATTACTCCTGTGACAGCGCTTTTGTCGGAATTAGCGATGATCCCTCCCTGGAGAGCGCGAAGGAATGTCTAGGCAAGCTGAGGGAGCGCTTCGGCTCCACGTTTCGGGCGGTGCCGGGCGACCACGAATTCGGGAAGATCAGCCTGGCGGGAGGGCGCGGCGGGCTTCGATTTGAGAGTTGGAAGCGATTGGAAACCTGCCTCCAGATCGAACCCTTCTGGACGCTCAGACTGGGAGGATATGTCCTGATGGGGGTTACCTCATCTCTGATAGCATTTCCGACATACGAGCCGGAGGCGTTATCGGACGAACGGGCAAAGTGGATACAGGTTCGGGATCAGCATATGGCACTAATTCGTGAGTCATTCGCTGGTTTGAAAGGCCAGGACCGGGTGCTCCTTTTCTGTCACGATCCCACGGCGTTGCCCTACCTCGCGGAAGATCGATTCATAGCGCCGCAATTGGAGCGGATTGAGAGAACCATTATCGGCCATTTGCACACAGGGTTGGTCCTTTGGCAGAGCAAGTTGTTGGCTGGGGTTCCGAAAATCAACTTTTTGGGGAACGCCGTCCGCCGCATGTCCGCTGCACTGAATCGTGCGAAACATTGGCGCCAATTCCGTGTATTGCTTTGTCCCTCGTTATCAGGAAGCGAGTTGCTGAAAGACGGGGGATTTTACACTGCGAAGATTGATCCTTCTCTGAGTAAACCCGCGGAGTTTCGCCTCCATCGCATTCGACGGTGATTCAGCGGGCGGCGGGCGCCGCTCGGGCCGCTTTTTTGGCCGCGCGGCGGGTCTTAACTTCGTGCATTTTTGCTCGCGCTTTTTGCAGCCACCGCGCCGCCCACGCGAATTCGGTGGCAAGTATCGCCAGCCCGGCCGGTATCACCAGAATGGCAGGCCCTGGCAAAAGGATCATCACGACGCCGAGCAGCAGGACCGTGCCGCCGATAATCCCTACAAATATTTTACGAACGTTGCGCACCTTTATGCTTCCTGTTAACTGCAAGGTAACGAGTAAGTTGAATGCGTCAACTTAATGCCCTGGATCATCCATTTTTCGGAAAATGATAATATGCTGTCGTGGTAAGTTCTCGATGGTCTTTTCCCATTTCAGAGGCATGTTTTCAGCCTCCTTGCGTACCTGGGTGACCGACATTTTGTGCACGGCCTTGATTGGAACTTCAGGGTCTTCCGCCCGATATTCGACAAAGACGACGCGGCCATTTTTTTTGAGGGAGGAACAAATACTGCGCATCATTTCGTAGGGATGCGAGAATTCGTGGTAGACATCAACCATCAGCACGGTATCGACTGCCCCTTTGGGAAGTTTAGTATCACTGATGGTCCCCAGCACCGGCGTTATATTGGTGATGCCCTGACTACTCATTTTTGGAATGAGCAAGTCGAGCATTTCCTGCTGAATTTCGACTGCGAAAACGATCCCGTTGGTTCCCACGAGCCGCGCAATTGGCGCGCTCAGATAACCGGAGCCCGCGCCGACGTCTGCCACGGATTCGCCGGCTTTGAAAGCGAGCGCCTTAATAAGCTCGTCTGGTTTTTCCTCCACCTGGCGTTCAGGCCGTTCCAACCAGTCAGCACCCTGGTGCCCCATTACCTGTGCAATTTCACGTCCCATGTAGAACTTCCCGATTCCATTTGGATCGTGGATTACCCGGGTTTCGTACAAATCTGCAGGAGGCTCGGCGGCGCTTAGCGCCATCCAGGCGAAAATGGTGAAACCGATCCAATAATTTTTAGAAACCGTTTTCATAAATCGTCGAGGCTGGAGAGAAAATGCAGCAGTCCTTTTGCCATCTCAACAAACTTACACTGCTTGAAATTGGAGTTTACTCAAGAAAAACATGCGGATTCAATCGCTTTGCGTTTGACGCGCTTTCCGGTTTGGATCCTCATTTCAGAAAGTGAATATCGAACGCCCTCAGTTTTTTGGATTGCTCGCCGGATTATTCTTGGCGGCAGGTCTCGTTCTCGCAGCCATGGTGGTTACCCGCGCCTGGATCCATATCCAGGAGTCGTCCGTTATTTCGGTAACCGGTTCCGCTCAGAAAGATGTCGATTCCGACCTTATTATTTGGCACGGCGGTTTTCAGGTGGAGGATTCCACGCTGATCAAAGCTCAGGAAAAGTGGGCGCAGGATCTGGCAAAAGTCGAATCGTTTTTGAAGCAGCGAGCTATTACGAACTATGTTCTGGATAGTGTTCTCGCAAGCGAAGTGAAAGCGCAGCCCTCCCGGGAGGGGGGCGAATTAAAAACGGTCGGCTATAGCCTCTCTCAGAATATCGAGTTCAGTTCCACCAATGCGGCCGAGGTGGCTGCGCTTGGGCGGGATTCTGTGCTGCTGGTTCGGGAAGGAGTACTTTTTACCTCCCGAAACCCGGATTTTATCTATACCAAAATGGCTCGGGAAAAGGTCTCGATGCTGGCCGAAGCTACCCGGGATGCAAAAACTCGCGCCGATCAGATTTCCAGTCAGGGAGGCAGGTCTCTGGGTCCTCTGCGCTCCGCCCGGATGGGGGTTTTTCAAATCACTCCGCGCCATTCGACTGAAACCAGTTCTGAAGGTGTGAATGATCTTACGAGCAATGAAAAAACGATTCGCGCGGTTGTCTCCGCGACGTTCTCATTGAAATAACCACCGGATTTGCCGGGACTGTTATATCGGCGCGATTGATCGGTGGCGGAGGCTCCGGGATAACCCAGGGGCTTTCCAGAATCATCTGATTGCGTGTCTTATCCGAGAATGCGACGACCTTCGTCCAGGAAAATACCTTTGAAATTCATTTCCAGGGCTTGAGCGTTGGTCGCTTTGGCAAGCGCCTCTTTTTCTGTGACTTTTCGATCTTTAACAAGATTGAAGAGAGCTTGATTGAAGCTTTGCATGCCATCTTCCGTCCCGGTTTCGATCGCGGCGCTCAGCTTATCAAGCCGGTTTTCTTCAATCATCTTTTTGACCGTGCCGGTGTTGATTAGAATCTCAAGTGCAGGGGTTATTCCCCCACCGACGGTCCCCACCATTCGCTGGCAAATGACTGCCTGGAGAGTACCCGCAAGCTGGCGCCGAATCTGTTCGCGCTCATCGGCTTTAAAGAAGTCCAGGATTCGGCCCACGGATTGCGATGCGTTCGTTGTATGCAGGGTCGAAAGCACCAGGTGGCCGGTATCTGCCGCACTCATCGCTGCGGAAAAGCTTACTGAATCACGCATTTCGCCGATCATGATGATATCAGGATCCTGTCGCAGAATGTTTTTCAATCCTTGTTCGAAGGATTGGGTGTCCAAACCGACTTCCCTTTGTTCTATCACCGATTGATCATCGTCGAAAACGAATTCAATTGGATCTTCGAGCGTAATGATATGTTTTCGCGAAGTCGCATTGATATGCTGCAACATCGCGGCGAGCGTCGTCGATTTACCAGAGCCAGTGGATCCAGCCAGCAAAATGATACCTCGCGGGGCTAGGGCGATTTTTTTTAAGATGGGCAGCAGGCCAAGTTCTTCAAAGCTTGGGATTTGCGTTTTGACGTAACGCATCGCGAGGCAAAACTGGCCCCGTTGCTGGAAAAGATTTGTGCGGAATCGTCCTACGCCAGGCAGATAATAAGAGAAATCGACTTCGCGATCCGACTCCAGCCTTCGTTGCGCATGCTTGGGAACCACATGCTCAACCACATTATTCATCCACTCTTCAGTCGGCGTGGGGGCCTCGATCGGAATGAGCTGCCGGTTGATGCGGAAAACGATGGGAGTTCCGACTTTAATATGTACATCGGAAGCTCCGCCTTGAATGGCAGTGTGTAAAATTCGGTGGAAAATCTCCATGCCGGGAGTCTAAGTAAAGACAGGGAAATTGGCGAGGGCGATTTACGAAAAAGCACTAAACAAACAGGCTATAGGCGGCCTAGTGCGAGCTGGTCGAGGCATTCCTGTGCCTGCTGTGACAGGCTCATGAAGACCATCGAGACTGTGTAGCCCATATGGCGGTTGCCATCACACGCGACGACTACACCCGTGCAATGGACTTTGTGGGTGCTCGATGGTGAAACCAAATCGAGGCTCATCTCTTTCCAAACCGGGAATGCTTTGAGCGAGGAGAATTCAATGCCGTTTTTCCTGATACGAACTGAGTGGTGCGAGAGTGTCAGTTTAATCTTTTCACCGACTACTTCGAGAGGTTGAAAAACACCGGAGGTATCAAGTTTGCTCGTACTCATATGTAGGATGTTTGAACTGTAACATACTAACCAACAGGGTCAAACCGGAATCCGAACAATCAGCATTAATTGCTGTACGATTGTCGCTTGTGATTTTTTTCACAAGAGTTTAGCTTGAAAGCTCATTTTCAGATCCTTCCGATTTTGGCGCCTGGACGATTCGTGAGAATAAACCAGTATTTTCGGCGTCGAATGAGAAGATTCACGAATACAAACTGATGCATAACGGGTTAGGCCATGGCCGCTTATCGGCTAACATTCAATTGGGGTTGTCGCGTAGATCCAATGCGTATTCTCCTCGCTTTTATACCGGTGCCCTCGCCTTTATCCTGCTCAGTTTATGCGGCTGCAATCGGGACGAAATATCGAGTTATCGCATTCCAAAGGAAAAGGCGGTGGAATCGATGGGGGCGGATTCTGCACCGGCCTCCGCGCCCGCTCAGGTTCATTGGGAAAAGCCAGCGGGCTGGGTCGAGCTTCCGGCTAGCGGAATGCGCGCGGGTGGCTTCAAGATTTCGACGAATGGAGAAACGGCGGAAGTGTCGATCGTACCCATGCCGGGAGTAAGCGGGATTGAACTTGAGAGCGTGAATATGTGGCGGCAGACCCTCGGATTGCCGGCGCTGGATGCCGCAGGTTTCGCAAAAACTGGCGAAAAGGCGTTTGTGGGAAAAACCGCAGCCCGTTTGTTTGATATGGCAGGCGCGGACGCCAATAATACCAACAAGAACCGCACGATAGGAGCTATTGCAAACAGCGAGGGAAGCCTCTGGTTTTTCAAGATCACTGGGGACAATCACCTGGTCGCGCAGGAGAAGCCGGTTTTTCAGGATTTCCTAAAATCGATCACATTTTCTCCAGCAGATGTGGCGAACGTTGCGGCCGCGCCGTTCGCAAAGCGACCCATGGGTCCGATCGATCGGTTGCCATCCGAAAATCCGATCCCGGGAGCCGGTCACGCACCATGGAAAACGCCGAATGGCTGGATCGAACAGCCCACGCCTTCCATGCTTTTGGCAAGCTATTCTGTCCCGGGTAAGAACGGCGGAAAAGCCGAAATGACTGTCAGTATGTTTCCGGGCGATGTCGGCGGAGTTTTGGCGAACGTCAATCGTTGGCGGCGGCAACTCGGCTTGCCGCCGGTTACCGAAAATGACCTTCAGCAAAATACATCTCAAATGGACGTAGGAAACGCCAATGCCACAGTGGTCGAAATGACCGCACAGGATGGGGCCAAGGCAATGTATGCGCTAATTGTTCCCCGCGATGGAAATACCTGGTTTTACAAAATGACGGGCGATCCGGCCGCGTTGGCTGATCAGAAGAAGTCCTTCGTCGAATTCGCGGGGATTGCACATTAATACAGATGAAGCCCCTCGTTTCCATACTCGACTTTTTTACATCTCTTCGGCTGACAGTGGTCTGCCTCACCATGTCGATGATACTCGTCTTTGCGGGCACGATCGCACAAGTCAGATTGGGATTGTTCCTGGCGCAGGAGGATTACTTTCAAAGCCTATTCGTCTATTGGCATCCTCAAGGGGCGAGTTGGCAGATTCCGATATGGCCTGGCGGCTATTTGCTTGGAGGATTGCTCCTGATCAATCTGGTAGCTGCGCAAGTGCGACGCTTTCATTTCACTCGAAAAAAAATCGGCATTTACATCACGCATGCAGGTTTGATTCTTCTGTTTTTGGGACAATTCACTACACAACTTTTGCAGGTTGAAAGTTTCATGGCCATACCTGAGGGAGGATCGAGGAGCTATTCCGAAAGCGGCCGCCTGAGTGAACTGGCGGTCATTGATACGACCGATGCGAACACGGATCATGTCATCGCCATTCCTGAGCATCTGCTCGCCCAAAAAGGCGAGATTAGGCATCCGGAACTGCCCTTTACCATTCAGGTGACTCAATATGCGAAGAACTCCAATCCGACTCGGGTTGAGAAGGGCGGCAAGCCGGTAATTGAATTTACCCCGGCTCCAGAAGTCGTCAAAATGGATGATCGCAATCTCCCCGTCGCTACGATTGAAATCAAACCTCCGTCTGGACCGGTGAAGCAATTGCAGGTTGCGACCTGGCTCGCCGATCCCGCGCAACGCGCGAGTATCAAGAGGCAGATCGGAGACGGGGCGGCCGATTTGGATACGATTAATGACATCACGATCGGCGGGCGAAGCTACCATCTGGTGATGCGACCGACTCGTTATTACAAACCTTTTACCATGCAATTAATTCATTTCTCGCATGATCTTTACAAAGGAACCGAGACTCCAAAGAATTTTTCCAGCCGCATTCATTTAACGAGGCCTGATACTGCTGAAAATCGGG
>JAQGOX010000819.1 GCA_028293365.1 Verrucomicrobiales bacterium
ACGCCCCTTCGAGTCAGCATCGGATTTCAAACGACGCACGCCGTTTAACAAAGAGGAATTACGCACGCTCGCTCAAATCGGTGCGATGAATCGACTCTCCGATCATCGCCGCACCGCACTCTGGACCGTGGAAAAAACTGAACGACCCGATGATTTGTTCTCAGAGCTCGAAGAAAATCAGGCCGTCTCGCCTCTGCAACCAATGGACCGCAGCGAACGTGTCGAAGCCGATTACGATGGCATGCGCCTGACCACCGGAGCGCATCCGATGGCACTCCTGCGACCCAGGTTGCCCGATGTCTGGCGCGCATCCGACTTGCCGCGCGCACCGCATGGTCGCACCATTCGCATTGCTGGCAACGTAATCTGCCGGCAACGCCCGGGAACAGCCAAAGGCTTCGTCTTCATCAGCCTCGAAGACGAAACTGGTATCAGCAATGCCATAGTGACTCCAGCGCTGTTTGAAGAGCTGCGCCTCACCATCACCCAGGAATCATTTTTAGTGATCGAAGGAATCGTTCAAAACACCGACAACGTAATCATCATCCGCGCCAAAAAAGTGCAAGCTCTCGATCACGGCCGGCTGGAGGCAAGCAGCTCCTATGATTTTCACTGAGAGATCTATCCCCCATTCTTTTTCAGCACATCCTCAAGCGCTACCGGTTTTCCTTCCTGCCGCTTGCTTTCGTCCGCGGCTTCCATGAAGGCAAACATCTCCAATGTTTCATCGAGCGAAACCGGTGCGATTCCGGTCTGGAAAAATCTCACGATTTCACGAACCAGCGGTGCGTAATCTCCTGAAGTCTTTTGTTCAGCTACACCTTTGTTGCCAAAGACGATTACTTTGTTCGGGGTTGCTCCGGTGCGGAGACCGATGAGCGTTCCGGTTCTGCCATTCGACCAGCTTCCGACAATAACATCCGTATCGGTCGTATGCACGCGCGCGACAGTTTTGCAGCCCGTTCCAAGAATCGTATAAAGAGCCTCCGTCGGATGCACCCCATACCAGTACATGTCCGGATGATGTTCTTCCAAATGTGCGGGGCCGTACGAGAGAACACTCCGAACCTCTCCAACCTTCGTATTCTTCACTTCCACCAAACTGTCGTAAAAGCGATACGAAGAGGCGCTGAAGCACGGTACCTTGGATTCCTTTGCAAGGCGCACAATTTCGATAGCGTCTTTAAGCGTTCCCGCCAGCGGCTTGTCGATAAACACTGGCTTACCCGCTTTGAATACCGGCCGAACCTGTTCAAGATGTGGACGCCCATCGACACTCTCCAATAGAATTGCATCCACTTCATTGCAAAGCTCCTCGATCGACGGAACAATTTTAACGCCGAATTTGTCCTGAAGGTCCTTGGTATACTGGTCGAGGCGCGACCGGCTCGATTCAATATCCTGGCTGCCTCCTCGAAAAGCGGCGACTACCTTGGCGCCGGGAATGTGATTTTTCCTGCCGGCATCATTCAGCAATTCGGTGAACGCTACGACGTGAGATGTATCGAGGCCAATGATGCCGACCTTCAAGTCGGCTGCCTGTGACGCCATGGCAATCATGAGTCCGATCAATGCAGTGGTTAATTTTTTCGCGGTCATGGTGGGATGATGCCATGAAGCGCACGGATCATGCGAGGCTTCAATAAGAGTGAATATCGCGAAAAAAACTTTCGCTTGCCGTTCGGTTTTGAACGACCTAACGTGCGCTGTTCTTTGAAATGCACGGGCATTTGCCCGTTGAAATCACAGTCAAACGTCAGGAAACCCCGTTAGAATCGGGGACGGTTGCGCCACTGTAACGAACTACAAACTCCCAATTGCCACTGGCTGAATGCTGGGAAGGCGGGAGCGAGGCTTGAGGTTCGGAGTCAGGATACCGGTTTGTTTGTGCTCGTCGTGGCTCCGCTCGCGCGGGGCTGACTTCTCCGTCAAAGAGAAGGATGAGGCCAGTCCAGGCGATCTGTTTTCGCCGGGATCGTCGAATGCCTTCATTCCCCGTTTTGGCGGAGCTTGAAGGTTTTTGTATTTTCAGGCTCCCCGCTGGTCTCTCAATCCCAAACCCATTCCATGTGCTCATGGAAAATTGAAAGACCAGTCATGCAGAAAATCCGTTTATTAGCCCTTACCATCGCCGCTCTCGTCTTGCCATTCCATCCCGTAATTGGCGTCGCGCAGATTGTCGCCATATCTGAAAATTTCGATCTCGATCCACTCCACTCCCAGTGGACGGTATTTGGAGACGCAGACCTTTTTCGCTGGAATTCTATCGAAAAGAATCTGGAGGTGATTTGGGATTCGGCGCGCCCAAACAGTTACCTCCGTTTCCCGCTGAATACCATCGTCACCCGCCACGATGACTTCAGTGTCTCACTCGATCTGTTATTAAACGATATCGCCGCCGGTGCGAATCCCGACAAACCGGGGACATTACAACTCGCCTTTGGCTTCCAAAATAGCGCCGATGCGGCGAAGACCAATTATTACCGGGGAACCGGCTCCGACTCCCCGAACCTGGTCGAGTTCAGCTTTTATCCGGACGCCGGATACGGCCCGACTGTCTGGCCCGGGATTATGGCCACCAATTCCGCGATGAATTACAACGGCCCGCAGGATTTCGGAATATTCGATCTGCCTCTCGACGTTGTCATGCATATTGGGCTGACCTACATGGCGAGTAACGAGACCGCGAGTATTTCCATCACCACGAATGGCGTTCTCGTTGGTCCGATCACTTCGGCTCGATTGGCGACGAACAGCGTCGGTTTTGGAACTGCCTTCACGCAATTTAAACTCGATACCTTCGCGATATCGAGCTACAGCGATGCTGGCCAAAACCCTGCTTACGCTGGATCATTGCTCGCTCACGGAATCGTTGACAACGTGCGGTTGGAGTTCCCCGCGAGTCCGGTTCAAGAGTTGAAAGGAGATCGTAACAACGGTACTTGGAACGCGTGGTTTCTGACGCGAACAAATTGGAATTATCAATTGGAAGCCACAGAGGATTTTGAAATGTGGACGCCGATCGGAAAATCCATTTCGGGAAACGGCGGCCCACTTCAATTGCAGGAAACCAACTCGCCCGCCTTCGGAGCCCGTTTTTATCGCATCAACGCTCAACGCGCAGATTAAATGGCCAAAGAACCGGTGGTTTTTGGATGGAGCGGCGGCAAGGACAGTGCTCTGGCTTTGCAGGAGATACTCCGCTCTCGCCTGTATGAAGTCGTTGCTCTCTTGACGACTTGCACGGAGGGTTTTCGACGCATCAGCATGCACGGGGTGCGTTGTTCACTGTTGAAAACACAAGCCTCCCAACTCGGCATTCCCTTGCGCAAGGTGTTTATTGAGAAAGGAAGTTCCAATGCGGACTATGAGGTTCGCATGTGTGCCGCGCTGTTGGAGTATCAAAAAGCCGGTGTGAATAAAGTAATCTTCGGCGACCTTTTTCTCGAACAAATCCGGGAGTATAGAGACCGGATGCTCGCGGGAATCGGGATGTCCGCACTTTATCCGCTTTGGGGCCGCAACACACGGGCGCTGGCCGGTGAGTTTATCCGAGCCGGCTTTCAAGCCGTGCTCGTTTGCGTTGACCCGCGCCAACTGGATGCCTCATTTGCGGGGCGGTTATATAACGAGACTTTGCTTTCGGAACTGCCATCGACCGTCGATCCTTGCGGTGAAAATGGTGAATTCCACACGTTCGTTTTCAACGGCCCCATTTTCCAAAAGCCCGTGAAATACCGTCCTGGCCGAGTAGTTTCAAGAGATCAGTTTATCTTTGCCGACTTACTGCCGCATTCAAAATCAATCGCTCAGAGTAACAATCGTGAAATCAAAAAGGAGATTAAAAGGAAATGAATAGAACCCGTTTCAATGTTATCGTCGGAATGATCCTCGCGGCAGCCGCTTCGCGGTTTATCCCGCATCCGTTTAACTTCTCGCCCATCGGCGCGATTGCTTTATTTAGCGGCACGCAATTGCTGGATAAACGCGCTGCATTCCTGGTTCCATTGGCGGCGATGCTCATCGCAGATTTTATATCGGGATTCCACGTTTTGATCCCATTCGTCTATGCTTGTTTCGCATTATCCGTCTGCATCGGATTTTGGGTGCGCCAAAAGCGAAGTGTTGCGCGGATAACGACCGGCGCGGTGATCGGATCACTTATTTTCTTCACCATCACAAATTTCGGAGTCTGGCTTTTGCTTGGAACCTATCCTCACTCTTCGAGCGGACTTATGGCGTGCTACCTTGCGGGAATTCCATACTTTCAGAATACTGTGTTAAGCGATCTCTTTTACTCAGGTGTGCTGTTCGGCGGCTTCGCCATTGCGGAACACTATTCAGAACACCTGCGTGAGGTGAGACCGTTGGCTCGAGCCGGATTATCATGAGCAATGAACATTGAATCGCCCTGCATTGGCCTTTGTCAGTTGGATGACAAGCGCTGCTTTTGTCTGGGTTGTCTGCGGTCTCTCTCTGAAATCGCGAGCTGGAGTCAGTGCTCGGACCTGGAGCGAGCCCAAATCATTGTGCGCACGGAATTCAGAAAGCGATCTGTTGTCGAAACCTTCAAACCCAGGGATAAAAAGTGAACGACTTGCGCATGGTTTCTTTTCTTCCTTCAGCGACCGAACTCGCGTGCTCCCTGGGTTTGGCCGACCAGCTCGTCGGTATCTCCCATTGCTGCGACTATCCATTCAACATCCGTCATAAACCGGTCGTAGTGCATAGCGCACTTCCAATTAACAGCATGAGCCTGGGCGGGATTGACATTGCCGTTGGTGCACAGCTAAAGCGCGGGGAAAGCCTCTATACTGTGGACGAACAACTCCTCCGTGACTTGTCTCCGACACACATTCTAACTCAGGATCTTTGCCAGGTTTGCGCTCCCGCTGGAAACGAAGTCACGCGCGCCCTGCGCATTTTACCCTCTCCCCCAGAAATTGTTTGGATGTCTCCGCATTCGATCGCCGATATCTTTAATGATTTAAGGCAATTGGCTCGAGTTTCCAATCGCAGAAGCGACGCGGAAACACTGATTGCAGAAAGTGAATTGCGCCTCAAAGAGGTTGCCAATCAAGTGGAACGAGCCAGTTCCAGACCCCGGGTATTCTGCGCTGAATGGATCGATCCGTTTTATTGCTGCGGCCACTGGGTTCCGGAGATGGTCGAGATAGCGGGCGGATTTGATCCCCTCGGACGCAAATGGGCTGACTCAGTGAGAGTCACTGTCGAACAGATTGAAAGTGCGGATCCGGAAGTCTTGTTAATCATGCCTTGCGGTTTCAGCCTCAACGACTCAGTAGAACAAGCGAGGCAATTCCTCCGCGAGCCGCGCTTTGCGAACCTCGCAGCCGTTCGCAACGGGGAGGTCTATGCCGTTGATGCCGGATATTTCAGCCGTCCCGGTCTCCGTGTGATCGATGGAACCGAATTGCTCGCTCATATTCTCCATTCCAACTTGTTTTCCTGGTGCGGGGACGAGGACGCTTTTCGCAGGGTGTGTGAATAGTCAGGGTAAACGTTTGCAGATCTTCGCGTGAAAAGCTTTCCCACGGTTGCCTTCGCGTAGTAATTTCCTGAAGACATGAGCGGCGCTTACTCTGAATTCCTGGAGGCAACGATTCAGCATCTCGAAAGCCTGAAACGGGGCGGTCGACGTTATGTTGAAGTCTCTCGTGAGACCCTCGAACTGCTGACGGCAAAACCGGGTCGACCTCCGTTGCCTGTATCCGCTCCACGCGTCGCCCCTTCCGTCCCGCCGCAGGTTGCAAAAACTGTAACGCCGGCTCCATTACCGGTCGCTACGATCGCTCCAATTCCACCACTGGCAAGTCGATCCAAAGAAGTCGAAATGGCCGAGTTGGAGGCGCGAGCGAAAACCTGTGTCAAATGCCCCAACCTGGCGAATTCCAGGCGGAACGTGGTATTTGGCGTTGGCGACATAAACGCTAGCCTGATGTTTGTGGGCGAGGCTCCAGGAATGGAAGAAGACGAGCAGGGTGAACCATTTGTGGGTCGCGCAGGACAGCTACTCACAAAAATCATTCAGACGATGGGTCTGGATCGGCAAAGTGTTTACATCGCCAATATCCTGAAATGCCGCCCCGATACTCCCGCACAAACCACGGGCAATCGGAAGCCCAAACCGGAGGAAATGCAAAACTGCACTCCGTACCTCAACGCGCAAATCGATCTTATCAAACCCAAAGTCATCGTTGCGCTGGGCGGTTCGGCCGTGGAGGGCCTTTTTGGTAATGCACCGGTTCGCATTACCCAATTGCGCGGTCAATACACGCAATTCCGCGGGATCCCGGTGATGCAAACCTACCATCCTTCTTATTTGCTCCGTCCGAATCCTGTGAACGTAAAGCGCCAGGTCTGGGAAGACATGCTCCAGGTACTGGAGAAACTGGGATTACCCATTTCGGAAAAGCAGCGCGGCTTTTTTCTGGCCAAGAGTTGAAATCAATATTTGCGGCGCGCCCGATTCGGGTTGAATGTAGGCGCGGGTAAAAACGTCAATAAAATCTCAGAGAGCTGAATAGACGCGATGTCGCACCATCCATTTAATCCAGAGCATCTTTCGTTGACTCGGCGCGAGTTTCTAGGCCGGTGTGGCATGGGCATGGGTGCGTTGAGTCTGGGCGCGATGCTTGGTAATGTTCTCGGCTCCGAAGCTCCTGCCTCACAAGGCTACACTTCTCCTCTGACTCCCAAAAATCCACCCTTTTCCGGCAAAGCCAAACGGGTCATTCACATTTTCATGAATGGCGGTCCCTCCCATGTGGACACCTGGGATCCAAAGCCGGCGCTTGAGAAATATGCGGGCAAACTTTTGCCGATGGAGAATCTCAAGACCGAGCGCAAAACCGGGGCCGCATTTCCATCACCATTTAAATTCAAAAAGCGCGGCCAAAGTGGCATCGAAGTCAGCGAGCTTTTTGAACACGTCGCTGAGAGCATCGACGACATTGCGGTCATTCGATCCACCCACGCAGATGTTCCCAATCACGAGCCTTCATTGCTCCTGATGAATTGCGGTGACGCACGCCAGATTCGTCCCGCCATGGGATCATGGGTCACGTATGGTTTGGGAAGCGAAAATCAAAACCTGCCCGGATTCATTGCGATGTGTCCCGGAGGATATCCGATTCAGGAATCGCAGAACTGGCAATCCGGATTTTTGCCCGGTGTCTATCAAGGCACCTATATCGACACGCAGCACACGAAAATCGACAAGCTGATCGAGAATATTCGGGCGAAGTACACGTCACTTCCCGAACAGCGGCAGCAACTCGATCTATTGCACGAGTTGAACGAGAAACATCGCGCGAAGCGCCAGATGGACGGCCAGCTCGAAGCGCGGATCGAATCGTTCGAACTCGCGTATCGCATGCAGCTGGATGCCACCGACGCGTTCGATATTTCCCGCGAGCCTGAAAATATCCGTAAAATGTACGGCGAAGGGACGCAAGCGCGCCAACTCATGATCGCCCGGCGCTTGATTGAAAAAGGGGTTCGATTTGTGCAGGTCTGGACCGGTGAAGGGCAGCCCTGGGACAATCACGATGACATTGAGGTAAATCATCGCCGACTTGCCAAAGATTGCGATCAGGCTATCGGCGCGTTGCTGAAGGATCTGAAACAACGCGGCATGCTCGACGATACTCTGGTGATTTGCGG
>JAQGOX010000846.1 GCA_028293365.1 Verrucomicrobiales bacterium
AGCCGGGACCAGGAGCAATCCCGGCCCGCTCCTTTCGGTTCGAAATATTAGGTTGAAAGCATTGGCCCAAAAAGGCGCTAGAACCAGATGGCTGACTGAACGAATCGCCTCGCTGATTTCAGCGGGCAGATTCGAAATCAAAACGAACGAAAACGCAGGCCCGATTCAAGGCCTGCAAAGCGAGTTCAAAACCGCCAGAAGTAATCGGTCCAAAAGACCGAAGAAAACAGCGTTTTTTCTGTGGACAAATGCCTTAATGGCTGACGAAAGATGAAGTCGGTAATTGTCTCGTCGTCGCACGAGAGTCCTGATCGCTACTTCTTCAAGGCCAGAAGGTTGGACATACTTTAAAAGCTGATACCTGTTAAGCCTGTAACAATATGCGGCTGGGGCGATCAGGGGATAACCAGCACTTCATTTGTTCTTCCGTTTTCATACACCTTCCAAGCCTTCAACAATCGCCAAGCTGTATCTTCGACTGTTCGAGAGATCTCATAGCTCATGAGGGAGAAAGAGTCCGCTTCTCGGAAGCGAAAACTCACCATTTGAGAGTCGAGGGAAGATTTTTCCCTAAAATAAATCGGTTCTTCATCATTTACGGGCCAGCCTGGCAGTTGCGCTTTGCGCGCTCGGCTCAACAGGAATTTCAGTCCGGACATTCGAGCAGATTCTCCCCGTGCATTTCCGACCTCATCGGTTGAAACATTGTCTGTCCGCTTGAGATATAGCGCATGCCCCGGAAAATCCAAAGTTACCATGTGCCGCGCCAAAAACCGCAATCCGAGCGCTTCGGTGTTGCCGGGTGATGCAATGATCAGATCCAAATACTTCTCACCCTCCCAGTGGCAGCTCTGCATGTATACTCCATCGAATAGGTTTGTCCCTTTTTCTGTTAATCCATCAATATTGCAGCCGAGATCAACGAGCAAATCGGTAGTATTCCCTAGGAAATTTCGGTGGCGAACGAACGCCTTCCCATCCCGGAATGTCAGTGGAAAGGCCTTGCCAAGATCAACGGCGGGCATCTGTATCCTGTCGGGCCTTAAAAACCGCATCGCCCTTGCCTCAAAATCCAGTTGAATACAGTAGTGACGCAGACAATCCATGCCAAGAATGCCCATCGGGTGTTGCTTAAAATCGTAGGATTGGATGTGGTCGGCAGTTATCAACGGGGTTTTGCCTGAATATAATTTGATCGACTTGAAGATTCCTGAAGTCTGTTTGTCCCCGCTAACGTTCCAGACAGGCATTGTTCCAAGCCGCCGGCCCAATTTATTTTCGAGCGATCGGTCGAGAAAAGTAACAGGTGATCCGGTATCCACTTCAAAGGGCAATTCCTCTCCGGATTCCAATCGAAGCATCACCATCAAATGACCGCCATGGCCAGCCTCTTTGTTAATAACCACATTTGCTGGCAAATTGATCGCGCGAACTGTGGTCGTAGCGCACGAACACTGGAGGAGAATCAGGACGACGACAGCATAGGCCCACAAGCGACTGGTTTCCCCAGTTCTCGCTTTTGTTGATTTCATCTGTTCTTTTGTCATTCTGACTTCGTCGCGCGAGTGAAAGCGCAATGGCCGAAGCTCCTATCACTAACGGAGCCAAAAACAACCAACTCGACGCCAAGTGCGACTTTTTTTTACCATCGTCATCGCGGCGCGTGAAGTAGTGATTCCATAGTAGCCAGCATTTCCCAGTATCGAATCGTTCCGTCCGCCAAGACTGCCATACTAAATCCCTGCTCTGCCGCTACACTGCCTGGGACATCGAGCGTTCCCAAAGGATTTGGAGCGCCCCATGGGACGACCGTCCCGTCGGACTTGAGGGCCAATGAATGATTTAAACCAGCACTGACGGCGACCACATTACTGAGCTCGGACGGAACTCCGATAATCCCCTTTGATAAATATGAGTAGGAATTCCCCAGGTAACTACCCAGGTTACCGGAGCGCCAGGCTGACCGGCCAGGCAGAACGAGCAACGGGATACTTGTCCCTTTGTACGGGAGCCAATAAAACCAAGACCGAGGTTGACGACCGAGATTGAATCGAATCCGAACTTCGCTACCTTCCAAGCGATGTGCAACCGATATTCGCAAACCAAGCGTGAGCGAGACCTCGTCACGCGACTCGGGACTCTATCGTTATCCCTGGAGCCACGCTTTAACATTGCGCCTACGAATGTGGTAACAGTGGCGCTGGTTCAAGACAATAGGCTCGGTGCAAAACCGATGGCATGGAGTTTTTCGCGAACGGATGGAGGAATTATCACCAACTGCAAGAGTGAGACTGCGGCGACAAAACCGTTTTTCAAGCATTCCTGGAATCATCGTCGCTGTATAATTCCTGCTGATGGATTTTATGAATGGAAACAGGAGGGCTCTCGCAAGCAGCCCTACCGTTTCGTTTTGAATTCGGAAGAACCATTCTGGTTTGCAGGCTTGTGGCAGCCAGTGAAAGGCAATGAGATCCAGACAGAAAATGAATTTGTCATGCTGACGAAGGCTGCGAATGCGGATGTTGCCTTCATTCACAACCGAATGCCATTACTCCTCCGTCCTGATGAGATCGAGCGTTGGTTGCTAATTGACCCTATAGAATGGGTTCCTGA
>JAQGOX010000887.1 GCA_028293365.1 Verrucomicrobiales bacterium
TAGCCGTCTCGATCCCCAGATCCCGCTATCGCGCCTGCAGGGCGGGCAGCGGGTTCTTTGTAATGAAGCATTTGCGGTGGTTCAGGGACTTGGCTTCGACCGGAATGGTCCCATCGTCCGAATCGACGAACTTCTTTCTGATGGCCGGTTGCGGATCGGGCAGGAATCGGGCGTCTCTCCCCTCGTTCTTTTGCGATCCTCCCTGCTGGCCAAGGAAAAGCTTAAGCCTGGGCTGGAAGTTCGACTTGATGTCAATCAACGCGTCGCCCTCGAAGTCATCGGGATGGGCAAGCGCATCGAGCGTTCCCTGGAAAATGTGGCTGAACTTCCCTGGAGTTCCATCGGCGGACAGGATCAAGCTGTACAGGCGATCCGCGATACGATTGAGATGCCGTTTCTCCATGCGGATCTTTTCAAACGCTTTCAGTACAATGTTCCAAAAGGTTTTCTGTTGTATGGGCCTCCTGGCTGTGGCAAGACCCTGCTCGGAAAAGCAACTGCTTATAATCTACGGCAGCAAATCAAGGCGCAAACCGGGGTCGATCATCCGGAGTTTTTCCTGCATGTTAAAGGTCCGGAGATCCTGAACATGTGGGTGGGCGAATCGGAACGGCAGGTGCGCGACCTCTTTACTCAATGCCGCGAGCGTGCGGCCGAAGGGGCTCTAGCCTTTTTATTTATTGATGAAGCCGAGTCGCTGCTAGGCACGCGTCGATCCGGCAGGCATCACAGTATGAACAGCACGCTTGTGCCGATGTTCTGCACCGAAATGGATGGTCTCGATCCGCTGCAAAATGTGGTGGTAATCCTGGCTTCGAATCGAGCCGATTTGATTGACCCGGCCATTCTTCGTCCCGGTCGTATTGATCGGAAGATCAAGGTCAACCGGCCTAATGAAGCGGGCGCCGAAAAAATCTATAAGATCTACCTGAGGGATTCGCTACCCCTAGCCGAACTCAGGGAAGATCTTGCGGCTGCAATTACCAAAGCACAATTCGCGCGCACCCCGGAAAACCAATTCCTGGAAATAGTCTTTCGCAGCGGCAAAAAGGAAATCCTTTATCGTGGCGAAATGGCTAGCGGAGCAATCATCGCGGCTATCGTCGAACGCGCCAAGAGTTTCGCGATCCGGCGCTCGATTGACACCGGGCAGGAGACGAAGCTGACACGTGCCGACCTGCTGGAGGCGATGCGCACCGAATATGCCGAAAACGACCTTTTCCCTTCCACCGATGTCACCGAAGACTGGATGAAGCTGACGGATTTCGATCCTGAGAATGTAATCAAACTTGGGCCCGTCCGCCCCCGCAAACCTGATTCCCATGCCAACGCGGTAGTCTGATACACCCGTTTTCAAGTCACTCCGATCATTCAATTCGGTTTGGAAACGGAGATCGGCATTTCGCGCGATTCCACCGAAGAAATTGACGTTGTGGCGGAATCAATCGCCCTGGTCCGCAGCGCCACGGAACCGGGTGTCTGGATGTGCTGGGATTATGATAGTGAAGATCCGCACGCCGACGTTCGCGGTTTCCGCGTTCGCGAGCTTCGCCAGGATACGGATGAATCGAATTACACGTCGCAGGACAACGCCCGCGAAATGAGTTATGTCGAGATTAAGAGCGATCTCGTTCTCGGGAATGGAGCACGGTTTTACAATGACCATGCTCATCCGGAATATTGCACCCCGGAATGCAGCACTTATTCCGAACTGGTCGCACATGATCGGGCTGGCGAGCGGATATTGATGGCCTGTGCGGAGCATTTGTCCGGCGAGCTCGGATCGACCGTGCGCCTTTACAAAAACAACACCGATTTCCTAGGGCACAGCTACGGTTGCCACGAAAATTATCTCCTCCCGCGTTCTCTTTCCTGGGACCTGCTTGCCAGTGGTATTCAAGCGTTTCTCGTTACCCGGCAGATTTTCACCGGCGCGGGAAAATTCGCCATCGAGTCCGAGGACAAATTCGTTTCGAATGGATTTCAAATCGCGCAACGGAGTGACTTTTTCTCCGAGTTGCAAAGCGTTGACACGATGCAGCGGCGGCCGCTCATCAATACCCGTGACGAACCACACGCGAATCCTAAATTATACAGGCGTTTCCATGTCATCATTGGCGATGCGAACATGTCCCCCTTTGCCACGCGGTTGAAAGTGGGAGCCACAGCACTGGTCCTCGAAGCGCTGGTGCGCGATCCCAAACGCCTGCTGCCGCAAATAGAAAATCCCATCGGCACACTGCCGGCGATTTCGCGCGACCCAAGCTTCCGCTGGCAGTTAATGCTCCGAGGTTCGAAACCTTCGACTGCAATTGAGGTGCAGCGCCACTATCTCAAGGCCGTCAAAGATTTATGCGACCTCAATCCGGAACGCGCGGCCCTCGTCCAGGATTGGGAAACCGTACTGAATGATTTGGAGAGCGATTACTGGCGCTGCCGCAATCGTCTGGACTGGGTGGCAAAACTGGGATTGGTGCGCGATTTCCAGGCAAGTCAAAACGTCTCTGACGACGACCCCTGGCTGCAAAGCCTCGATTTGGAATATCACCGCCTCGATTTGAAAGAAGGGCTTTATTACGGCCTGGAACAATCGGGCGCGATGCTTTTTTCGCCACAAGAGGCGTTGGTCGAGGAAGCGATGCATTTTCCTCCGCCGACCACGCGAGCCTACGTTCGAGGGAAATGCATTCACAAATTTCCCGGCT
>JAQGOX010000889.1 GCA_028293365.1 Verrucomicrobiales bacterium
GTTGGAACATGTTGCACCCAACAGAGCCAGCGCGCGAGCCATACGTAAAAACAGTCCTTCGAAACGAAAAAGGGGTATTTCTTGCGGTGTCCGATTACATCAAATTGGTTCCGGACCAAATCGCGCCCTGGGTACCCGGTGGATTGACGACGTTAGGAACCGATGGATTCGGACGGAGCGATACGCGCGAAAACCTGAGACGCTTCTTTGAAGTGGATGCGGAGATTACGGTCATCGCGACACTTTACGCACTGGCCCGAAAGGGAGAACTTGCGAACGAAGAGGTGGCCAAAGCAATCAAAGCGCTGGGGGTGAACCCCGAGAAAGCCTATCCGATTTGTTTGTGAAAGGCTGGAACCGTTCAGCGCAACTCCAGCTCAAACAACTCAGGCTTCGATCCCGTACGCTTTAATTTTGTTGTAGAGCGTCTGGCGGCCAATACCGAGGCGTTTTGCTGTTTCGAGTTTGTTGCCCCCGGTCTCCTTCAACATCTGCGCAATCGTATTGCGTTCCATGCCTTCCAGCAAAGTCAGATCGGTTTCATCCTGAGCCGCGGTGCTCGGATCGACGATGGAAAGATCGCCCACATCGATCACGGCTTGTTCAGTCATCAGGACCGCCCTTTGGATTTCATTTTGGAGCTGGCGCACATTTCCGGGCCAATCGTAACGCTTGAGCTTTTCGGCAGCGGCAGGGGTAAATCCGTTAATCGTCCGCGCTGCCTGGGCTGCGAATCTTTTTAGGAAGCTAGTGGCCAATGGCAAAATGTCCTCACGACGTTCGCGTATTGGAGGCAATGCAAGCGAAATTGCGCTGATACGATAATACAGATCTTCTCGTAATTTTCCGGAGCGGATGGCCACTTCAACTTCGAGGTTCGTCGAAGCAATAATTCGGCAGTCACTCTTGTAACTGGTGCGTCCACCTACTGGTCGAAATTCTTTTTCCTGAAGCACTCGGAGCAATTTGGTTTGAGTATCGACCGGCATTTCAGCCAGTTCGTCCATTAGCAGAGTGCCTCCACTGGCTTGTTTGAAAAGTCCTTCCCGATCGGATTGTGCACCCGTGAAGGCCCCTTTCACAGAACCGAAGAGCTCGCTTTCGATCAGTTCTCTCGGCAGAGCCGCACAATTGATTTTGATAAAGGGACCCTTCGCGCGGGGGCTCAGGGTATGGATGAGATCCGCAATAACTTCTTTACCGGTTCCGCTTTCACCGGTTATCAGAATCGAAACATCGCTGGGCGCAACCCGTTCTACGGTGCGAACGATGTTTTTCATCGCCGGACTTTGGAAAATCGGCGAAGCGCCATTGCTCATCGTCGATAGAGCCTGACGCAACGAGTTGGTCTGCTCCTTAAGTTGTTTATGTTCCAGCGCACGTTCGACGGAAAGCAGAAGCGATTTGTGGTCGAACGGTTTTTTCTGAAAATCGTAGGCGCCAAGCTTGGTGGCGTTGACTGCCGCATCAATGGTAGCAAAACCGGTGAGAATAATTACCTCTGTCTGCGGCCATTGTTTTTTGACCTGAGGCAGCAATTCGAGACCGTCAGCATCCGGCAATTTGAGGTCCAGGAGGATTACGTCCGGTTCCGGCCCCTGAAATGACTCGCGCAGGGCGCTGGCATCACTAATTTCTGTGACGTCGTAGGAGGCCTTGGCGAGTACGGTTGCCAGCAACGACCGGATTGGCGCTTCATCATCGACCACCATTATTTTTGGATTCATAACGATTGCTTTCGATGGAGCGCAGACGCCGCGGTAAAGCTTTGGAAAAGCTCCTGAAATATTGGATATTTGGCCACCAGGCGTTCAGGATGAAACTGAACCCCGATAAAATATGGAAGCAAAGCGCGGTCTTCCGTTCGAAGTTCGATCGACTCAACAATTCCGTCCGGTGAACGTCCGGTGATTTGCAACGGTTTTGCCAATTCGGCGATAGCCTGGTGATGGGAACTGTTCACATCGATCTCCAATTTGCCGAAAATCTGAGCGATGAGCGCATCCTTTTCAAATAAAACATTATGGACATAACTATCTTTGCGGTCCATGCGCCGATGTTCAATCGATGGACTAGCTTCATTCTCCAAATCGGAGAATAATGTTCCGCCGAGCGCAACATTTACAATTTGAAGGCCACGGCAGATCGCGAGTAAAGGTTTGCGCTGTTTGAACGTTTCATTCACCAGCAAAAGCTCGAAAAGATCCCGGCGCACATCTGTCGGTGAGAGCGTTTTCTGGATCTTCGGGGAGAGAGAATCACGATACAAGGTGGGGGTAATATCATCGCCACCCGTCAAAAATACGCCGTCCGCTCTGCGAACATATTCCTCGACAAGCTCGGGCTGATCGACGCAGGGAATGATCCAGGGCATGCCTCCGGCCCCTAAAATAGCCTGAAGATAGGCATCCGAAAGCGAAACAGAGTAATCGAAAAATTCCGCGCCTCGAGTTTCGGTGCTCGGCGCAAGGGCAATAAGTGGCGCAGGGTTCATCACGCAAGATTCGCGTCTGGAAAGGTTTCCTGAATATGTTTTCTTACACGTGTCGCTTCTTCCGGACGCAGGAGGCGGCGCGCAATCCTTCGTTCAATGGCGTCCAGTAACTCAAGCCAGTCATCGAGGGGAGGCGACTCGAGCGGTTGCCACTCGTCGAAACGTTTCTCGCGGTCGTAAAAAACCCAACGATTTCCGACATGCTGAGCATAGACCTCACGCTTGACCCCCAGCTCATTCTTTCCTTTCCAACTGATTTCCGCTTTTGCCATTGCAACAGGTTATTCCGGAAGATCAACGCTGGCAATCGCCATGGCCGCAATTCCTTCACCTCGGCCGACAAATCCCAAATGTTCATTGGTAGTGGCTTTAATGCCAACTTTTTTCATATTGATACCCAAAGCTTCTGCGATCCGTTCTTTCATGCCTGCCACGTAGGGAGAGATTTTCGGCTCCTGCGCGATAACGGTGGCGTCGATATTTACAATCATCCCGCCGCGAAACGTGACCTGATGCGCGGCTTCGTAAAGAAACCGCTTGCTGGGCGCGTCTTTCCACCGTGGATCACTATTGGGGAAAAAAGTCCCAATATCCCGCTCTCCCAATGCGCCCAAAATTGCGTCGCAGATGGCATGCATTAGCGCGTCGGCATCCGAATGTCCATCAAGGCCTTTGTCGTGGGGAATCTCAACGCCGCCCAGGACGAGTTTGCGTCCCGTTACCAGTTGATGCACATCGTAGCCAATCCCCACGTGATTCATGGCTAATACTGTATTTTGTCGCACGCCGGGCAACCAGCAAATAATAGCCTTGGAGAAATGGCTGAACAAATCGCCGCGCAAGCCAATTGCAGCGTAATAATTACGGTCAGGACCCTGGTGTTCGCGTCAACCAAACAACCAGCAAGCGATGGTTCCCGCGACCGCCCCGAGAAACCAGATACTGGCGACAGCGCCCGATTTACTCCAACCGCCACGGACCAGGCGATGGGATAAATGGTTTGTATCACCGACGTAAAAAGGCTGGCCTTTAAGCGTTCGCAGCACAACGACCCAGGCCATATCACCAAGTGGAACCGCAAGGATCAACAGGGGGCTTAATACCGCCCAAATCTTCGGATTCGTGCGGGAATAGTAATGCGGAAGAATGGCAAGGATGGAAAGCCAGTATCCGGTGAGATGGCTCCCCGCATCCCCTAAAAACGTTTTTGCCCGGGGATAGTTGTAGGGTAGAAAACCGATCAGAGCTCCGAACATTTGGAAGGCCACAACCGCTACCAGATACTGGCCTTTGGCCGCAGCGCTCCACCCGAAAGCCCAGGCTCCGACCGCTCCAAGTCCAGCACATAGTCCATTCATGTTATCCATGAAATTGAAGGCGTTCGTGACCGTGACGATCCAAAGAACTGTTATTACGTAGCTGAAAAGAAGGTTCGGGACGAAAAGCGTAATACGCGCTCCGCCCCAGGCAGCCAGCAAAGCCACCAGAATCTGGCCACTGAATTTCCAGGCGGGACGAAGCTCAAACTTGTCATCGAGCAGCCCGAGCACCAGCATTCCAATGGCCCCAGTGAAGAGCGCCACAAGTTGGAGTCCTCTTTTCCCAGCACCGTAGGCCAGTAGATTGCCCTGAAAAGCGTGTGGAATTTTCCCACCCTCGAACTTCAGATAGAGAAAAGCCAGCGCCGCAGACAAAAGCAGTCCCGTAAGCACCGCGAAGCCACCAGCCAACGGAATGGTCGTATCATGAACTTTCCGATGTCCCGGATCGTCGACCAGTCCGTTGCGGACAGAAAAGCGAATCCAGAATGGCGTGCTTACAAATGTGATAAACAACGAAAGAAAGAAACTGGCTGCGTAGATATTGAGCGGAAAAGTCATCGCGCCAGCAGCTTTTCGTAAAGCGCGTGAATATCGAGAACCATGCGTTTCACGTCGAATCGGCGAGTCACAAGTCCCTGGCCGTATTGACCCAGCTTAAAACGTAATTCGGGATTTTCTGCCAGCAACGCAACCGCTTTAACCAGGCCGGTGAGATCGCCGGGCTGGATAAGAAAACCAGTTTTTTCCGGAATACAGATTTCAGCAGCGCCGTCGCAATCATAAGCGATCACCGGCTTCGCCGCCGCAAGCGCCTGGGGAAGGGCGCGCGGCAGACCCTCGCGCCTGGAAAGGTGGACCAGCATGTCCATGATGCCTATATAACGCGATACCTGATTGGGACGGAGCAAGCCGGTAAAAACAAAATACCTGGAGATGCCGAGCGCCTTCAATTTAACCTCAAATTCCGCGCGGGCTGGTCCATCGCCAACGAGGAGAAAACGGACTTGCGGATTTGAAGCAATAATTCCAGGAGCAGCTTCGAACAAATCCTCGTGTCCTTTTAAATTCACTAGTCTTCCGATTTTCCCCACGATCAAATGCCCCGGCTCAAAACCGAGTTCGGCGCGAAACTGAAGATCGTTCTTCGCATCCAGAAATGATTTAAGCTCAAACCCGCTCCAAATAGTGGTGTACTGATCCTGCCTCCCAATTCCAGATCGAAGGTATTGCCGGGTCATCGCGTCCGCGACACTCACGAAATGAGTAGTTGCCTTTCCAGCCCAACGTTCTGCATTGGTATAGATCAAATTCGAGATCGGGCCCTGAAAAGGACCGAAGGACGGCCCATGAATCGTATGAATTATCAAGGGAACATTAGCTTGGCGCGCGGCGACTCGTCCCAGGATTCCCGCTTTTCCGCTATGCGTATGAACGATTTCCGGCTTTGTCTCTCGAAAAATTGAAGTAAGTGCTCTAAGCCCGCGCAAATCCTGCAACGGGGAAACGGGGCGCACAAGGTTGGGAATTACTTTGAGAAGATCACTCCTGGCATTGAACTGAGACTCCAGTGAACCTTCAGCACCAGTAGTTGGGCCGGAAATCAAATCGACAGTCACACCAGGCAGTTCTGACAGGCCCAAAACAGTTGAAATGGTGTTTTCCTGCGCGCCACCTACGATCAGCCGAGTAATGACATGCGTGACCCGCATGTCATCAGCGATTGGTTACTTTAAGCTCATTTAGCCGCTCCGTGACCTGTTTTTTCTCTATAGCCAATTCATCGGTGGCTTCTGCGGGCACATATTTAAGGTAAAGTTCGTAATTCTTAATGGCCGCCTGCTTGTCTTTTTCCTGATACGCAATTTCACCCAAACCGTAGAAAACAATGTGTGAGGTGGGAAGAATTTTTCGCAATGTTTCGTAATCCTTGCGAGCGCTGTCCAAATGGCCGGACTGCAGGTTCGCCACCGCACGGTTGCGGATTGCGGCGATGTTGTTAGGATCCCGGACCAGTATCCGGCTAAAGGAATCAACCGCTTTATCGAAAGATTTTAAGTTCATTTCGAAAACACCCCGGTAGAGGGTTCCCTGAAGATTCTTTTCGTCGATTTTCTCGATTCTTTCCGCTAACGAAAGACCGTCCTTATAATCCTTGGTTTGCACGTCGATGAAGATTCGGTACAGAAGGGCCGGGATGTTGTCATGGTCCTTCAGAAGTACTTTGTCGAGCTCAGCGTTCGCTTTCGTATAATCACGTGCTGCAATAAAGAGATCGGCTTTTTGCAAATGCAGCGCGACACTGTCCGGGTCGTCAGCCAGCATTTGGTCAAGCATGACGAAGGCTTTCTCTGGCTGGTGTGAGGCCTTGTACATTTCGCTCAATGTTTCCATGAGTTGCCGTTGCTTTGGAAACTGTTTTAATGCCGTGTTGAGAAGGTCTTCGGCTTTTGCGTAATTAGTCTGAGAGAAATAGGCGGCAGCCTCAATTGCAGTCAACTCCATTTGATTGGTCTTGCTCAGGCTGCTTCCAAGCGTTCGAGCATCCGCAACAACTTCGAATACCTTGTCAGGCCGCTGAAGTGCAAGGTATGTGTTTGCGAGTGAGCTCCGGGCCGCAAAGTTCGTGGGATTCAGCGTTGCGCAACGCGTGAATTGTTCAAGCGCCTGGCGCAGCAGGGATTGCGACTCAAATATATTTCCGAGTTTGAAGCAGAATTCTGGTTCATCAAATGGCCCATTGTCGCCCATGACACTTTCCCACGATCGGTAGTGCCCGAATTTGTCCTCGATTTCTTTTTGCAGGTCCTGTTTGGCCGGTTTAGAGCCAAAAGCCTGTTGGTTGAATCGGAAATTCACCAGTGCGGGAACGTTGTTAGTATTCAACTGCATCGCGTTCTCGAAATACCGGGCTGCTTCGGTGGTTTTGCCAATTTTCTGCAATTCGACACCCCAGGTATTCAGTGCGCGGGAATAATAGGCGCCCACATATTTCGCGTCGACCGCGTCTTTTTTGATCAATGGTTCCAGTTGGATTTGCAACTGCCGCAGGTTCTTCCAAAAGGTTTCATTCTCCTGCAAAATCGCGCCGGATGCGTTTGGGGGCATTAGCATATCCTTCGAAAAGACCTTCATTGTATAGACCACTCCATGCGGTTCAGGATAAAGATTTTCGAAATAATACCCGAAACTTGGATGGAGGTAGATGACGTGGTTCGTTCGCGCGAGTGCGGTCATAATTTCGAGCAGGCGATATTGCGGAACC
The DNA here is from genome assembly GCA_028293365.1 of Verrucomicrobiales bacterium. GTDB lineage: Bacteria > Verrucomicrobiota > Verrucomicrobiia > Limisphaerales > SXQI01 > JAQGOX01. The sequence continues at coordinate 7,079 of JAQGOX010000889.1, forward strand.
GTTGCGGCGTGCCGATCTTCTTCAGTTATTCCCGGCCAGCGATTGCCGTAAACGTCCGCCAACAGCTTGTGATAACTCGGGATCTCAAGCATGCGGGTATTCAGAAGAATATGTTTTCGTCTTGAGCCATCACGGCTAAACCAGCCCTCAAGCAGAGAGAGTTGAAATGGATCTTCGCTCAGAAGTATGTTCGATCCTTCGCTGACCTCCTGCGCGGACATTTGGGCAAACTGTTTCAAAATCGACCCGTCATTCGCCTTCACCATTGCGAAATTCTGCCGGATTAGTAATGCAGGAATGGCAATCAGACCGATCCAAACAATGGTTCGAAAAACCGGATTGAAGAAACGCAGTGCGTCGGATTGTCTCTGCCAGTTCTTCTTGGCCGGATCCG
>JAQGOX010000894.1 GCA_028293365.1 Verrucomicrobiales bacterium
GGCTTTTTAAAATACGCCGGAAAACGATCTCAGCGATTTTCTATTTTTCGCTGATCGTATGTGGTGCTGTCGGCGGGCCGGGACTATCGTCCGACACAACGGGCCGACTGCTGCTTAACGGAAAACCATTTCGCGGAATCGGAGTCAATTACTATGACGCATTCGTCCGCACGCTGGAGTCTCCGGCGCGCACGAACTACACTTCCGGCTTTCGAGAACTGGCATCGTTAGAGATTCCATTTGCCCGCATCTCTGCCGGTGGATACTGGCCGATAGAATGGGGTTTATACCGCACGAATCGGACTCAGTATTTTGCGCAATTCGACGCACTGGTAAAATCAGCCGAAAAAAATCGGATCGGTTTAATCCCGTCGTTGTTTTGGCTATTAAGCACAGTGCCAGATCTGGTGGGCGAGCCTTGCGATCAATGGGGAAACCCAGAAAGCCGAACCATTGCATTCATGCGGGAATATACGGGTGAAATGGTGGGCCGTTATCATAACTCTTCCGCGATATGGGCGTGGGAATTTGGCAATGAATACAACCTCGGAGCCGATCTGCCGAACGCCGGAGAACATCGTCCGGCGACATTACCTCAATTGGGCACTCCTGCAGCCCGGTCCGCCCGAGACGATCTAACACATGAGGCATTCCGCAGAGCCCTCGTTGAGTTTGCTAAAGAAGTCCGTCTTCATGATCCTGACCGGTTGATTCTATCGGGCAATGCCTTTCCCCGAGCATCGGCGTGGCATCAGCAACATAGTAAAAACTGGGAAATCGATACTGCAGATCAATTTGCGGAAGTGCTTGCTGCCGATAATCCCGAGCCAATTGATTCGCTCACCGTGCGACTGTACGACGACTCGGACTCAAACCGAATCAGGCAGGCAATGATGCTTGGCCAAAAACTCAACAAACCTCTTTTTGTGGGAGAATTTGGTGTCCCTGGCAAAATGAATGGAGAGACGCGGAATCGTTTCAAAGCACAGCTTGATAGGATCGAGATTGCGAATGTCCCGCTCGCCGCTCTTTGGGTTTATGATTTTAATGATCAGGCAGAGAATTGGACTGTGACCTCAAACAATTCGCGATCGGAACAATTAAAAGCAATTTCAGATTTCAACCGTCGTTTACACTTAAAGCCTTAATGAATTTGAGATCGCGTTGCTTCCAAAATTTGACTCGCCAGGTCGGCCGAAGTATTTCCACCGATGCGCCAAAAAGTTCGCAAATCGCCTTCCGGATTGATAACGGCTGTGTAAAAGCTGTGGTTGATGACTTTGCCTTCGCGTGTCATTTGAAAGCCGAAGTTCCTCGTGATCTCGCCCAGTGTTTGGATATCCGTAGTCAGAAAACTCCAATGATTCGAAGCGTAGCCATACGTTTTTCCATACTCCTTTAGGACCGTGGGCGTATCGATCTCCGGATCGATCGTCAGTGCAAACAAATGCCAATTTGTTGCTGAATTCGGATTCTTTTCAAGTATCTGGCTGGCATCGGCGAAGTTCCGCATGAGGCGTGGACAGAATTCAGGAAATGGGCAGCTTGTGAAAAAGAACGTCAAACCAAGGGCCTGGCCCCGGTAGTTGCTAAACAGGACCGGTCGCCCGAATTCATTCGTAAATTTGTAGGAAGTCAATGCATGGATCAAATCCAGTTTGATTGCGGAATTCGTCCCGGAGGGTGCGGCTCGCAGTTGGGTGAATTTTCCTTCAGCAGCTTTCATCCCAGTAACCGTAATCCTATCGATCCATCCCTCAGTTGGTGTCACTTTCAGGAGAAAATTTATTTCGCTGCCTGGCGCAAGCCCCATAAGTAGATTGGTATGGCGCACGGGAAATAGCATCGTCATCGCACTCATATAACCTGGGATTTCCCGGTGCTGAATTACCAAACTTTTTTCGGCAGGCCTTACCTCTTGCACAACCCCCTGAACATCGTAGCTCGTGACGCCTTTCACCTCATTTGAGGACCGTTCTTTGCAAGATGTTGCAAGTAAGATTATTCCAAACAGAAGCAAACCCCCATTATCCGCGAAAATCTGTTGACACTTATTTATCAAGCGAAACGATCTGTCGTTGCGGTGCTGCTGGATTTGGAACAACTGCCGCAGGAAGGTGAGGCATTTCATACGTGAAAATAAAACTCCAATGCAACCAGGTTTGCTACCAGAATCCCGGGGCTCCTCGATAAAAGGAAAAACGTTCGGCGGGCTTTGGGTTACACACGGATTCTTGATTCCCAAAGCCCGCCTTCCTTCCATCGCGGAAGAAATTACTTTGTTCAAATGTCCACTGATAAGAAGGTTTCCCCTGGGGGGGGAGCGGTCGGCTTCGACCGCGTCCGAATTACCATTATCCCTTCGGTTGACCCTTGAGCTTACACATAGAATCAGGGAGCCGTTCCTTGGCTTGAAACTCGGAAGAACGCTGAGGCACCTTCTATAGTTACAGTTGCGCTGGTCTCGGAAAGTGTTTCCACGTCCGTCCAGGTTGCATCGAGCAAGTTCGTTTTTTTCTGTAAAATGAAAGGGCCAGTCGCACCGGTCCAATGTATGGTCAGATTATTTTCATTCCGCGTGACGTTGAGAACAAACGAAGATATAAAGGATAGCCTCCCGAAGAGGCCGTGATCTTCAATAGCTCCATCGCCGGCGATACCAGCCGTGAAATAGAGTTTATCCGTATCGCCCCCCTGCGCCCCGTTGCCGAAAATAAGATCCCACAACCCCTGAATGGCGATTGGATTTCCGGTAGTATCGTTAAGCTGGCCGAGAAAAGCCCCGGAAACAGGGTCGAACGCATTGATCCGGCCGTCGCCAAAATTACCGACCAGCAATGCACCCGCAAACTGGCCGAACCCGGAAGGAGCCATGGCCAATCCCCACGGTGAATTGAGCGTTCCGTTGGAAGCAAATCGCTTCAGAAGATTCCCGCTCATGTCAAATACGTTGATATAGCCGTTCCCCGGGCCCCCTACGTCGTCCTCTTTTTCATCGTCCTGCTTCGCGTAAGTCACGAACAGATTGCCTCCGAACGGCCGGATATTAAATGGGGCAAATCCGGCTGGAATGGTTGGGTCCGTAAATGAGTTCGATGAAGTCACAGCCTGAAAATCGCTGTCGAACACATCGATCGTTCCGGCATGGAAGTTGGCTGCAAAGAGGAAATTACTCGCTCCGCTGGTGCCCTGGGCCAAACCCTTGAAAATAGCTCCAGAGGCAGACTGGTCAGATTTAAGAACCGCGTTTGTTCCAGTATTCCACGCAATAATGGTTCCATCCTCTGTGGCGAAAACGAAGCGTGCGGGTGTTCCCGGGCTCACATTGAAGTTTGTGGTATTGTTGAAGATGATGCCTGTGGGGGCGGCCGGAGGCTGTCCGCCCGTTGGGGGCGGAATAGTGACGACTAACGATTGCACAGCGCCGGTACTATTGTAGAGAGTTGAAAGCCCAGTATGGTTATCTGAAATCCAGAAGGGACTGGAAGGGCTGATGGCGATTCCCCAGGGATTGGCCAGATTTGTATCGGTGAAACGGGCGAGGCCAGAAATATCCGAAACCAGATTGCTCTGAGCATATCTGTTTGGGAGAATAACGGTCGAAGAAGCCACGATTTTGAACATCTTACCCGCTGTGCCACTCGGTCCAACGTTAGTTGAGCCAAAAACATAAAGTTCTCCATTTCGATCTTCCCCAAATCCTTTCAAAAACATGCCAAGCGGACGGTCATCCGAGCCGATGCGCAACTCTTTTACCTGAGAACCCTCCAGAAAGAAAAGCCGTCCAAATGATGGCTTGTCAAGTTCGCCCAAATCACCAGTTACATACTTGCCACTCAGGCTGGAGACGGCGCTGCCGCGATAGAGGTAGCCCCCGATTACGGCATCCCCTTCGTCATGGTCGTAATTAGCAATCGGATCAATCAAATCTGATGGAACATCACGCACGGGCAGCGTTGTGACAAAACCGTTACTGGTGCCATTCGGATCAAAGAAAAAAGACCCCTCCTTAATCGGCCAGCCGTAATTACCTCCTTTGACAATATTATCCACCTCTTCGACATCGTTCTGACCGACGTCGCCCAGAAAGATTTCGCCGGTCTGGCGGTCGAAGCTGAAGCTATAGGGATTGCGCAACCCAAAAGCATAGATTTCCTGCACAATGCCAGCCTGCCCAATGAATGGATTTTCAAGCGGGATTCCGTACTGTCCATTCGGTGAGGTTCGAGCATCGATATCAATGCGGCTCATCTTTCCCAAAATTTTGCTCTTATCCTGCGCATTACCACCCGGGGAGTGCCCTGGTCCTTGATCATCGGCCTGACCTCCATCACCAATCGCAAAATACAAAAATCCGTCCGAGCCGAAGCGCAGGGTACCGCCGTTATGATTGGATTCCGGTTTATCTATGCGAAGAATTTCACGACGACTGGCTGGATCCACGCTATTTGTGTTACCTGGATCTATGTGCCATTCCGCGATCACCGATTGACAATTATTTGTTCGGCCCGAATCCGGTACAATTACGAAGTCAGCCGTTGGACCATTTGGTTCGGAGGTGTAGGTATAGATATAAGGGTGTTGCGCAAAATTCGGATGAGTTGCCAAACCAATCAGCCCGCGCTCGTCGTAACCAGCGATTAAGGGCACAAGACGATTCCGCACATCGAGCAATGGGGCTCCGCTGTTTGTGCCGTTGCTGATGATTTGAATGAGTCCGATTTGGTCGTAAACAAACAATCTGCCACTTCCATCGTCCGGCACTGCCATACCCACAGGTGAAACAAGGCCCTCCGCGGCCAATTGAAGTTCAATTGTAATATCGCCCTTTTGAATCTTCTGTGGAATGGGATCATCAATTTTGGTTCCACCGCCACCGTTGACCGTAATAGTTACCACTCCGGACACGCTGCTGGCATTGTTGCTATCAGTGGCCTTGGCCGTGAGGGAATGAATGCCGCTGGTGAGATTGGTGATAACACTGTAAGGACTGCTGGTGTCGACTCCCAGAGAGTTCCCTCCGTCAAAAAACTCGACCTGCGTAACGGTGCCGCCAGTGGCTGAGGCGGTGGCCTCGATTGTGACACTGGCCCCGGCGGAGACGATACTATTGTTTGTTGGACTGGTGATGGTGACAGTTGGAGAGGTATTCGGCCCAGCCTGAACAGTGATGCCGCCTGTCATTAAAGTAGTATGTACCTGACAAAAATAGGGAAACGACCCGGATGATGCAAATGTGTGGGAAAAGGACTGTCCTCCGGACAACAAGCCTGAGTTCCAAATGCCGTCAGTCGATGGAACCTGACCGCTTGTGGTGGTGTGTTGGATCGGGTCACTATTCATCCAGGTCACGGTGTCGCCCACGCTGACGGTTTGATTTGGGGGAACAAACGAAATATTCTGCATCTGTATCGTAAACGTCGCACTGTGCAGCCACGGTATGAATGCCACAAATAAACCGATATAAAATATGAGAGAACACCAACGAAACTTCATTTTCATTTTCAACTTCTCCTTGTTAATCGAGCCTGAATTCAAAGCGCGGACCTAACCTTCTCGACGTGAATCGATCGAGATCGGCAATGGTACGGCTCGCCCAATCTTCCAATACGAGGCGTTGGCTTCGCTAAAAGTTCCCGGAAAACCGAGACCTGACCGCATGATTCAGCCTCTGCCTGATGTCGCCAGTCAGGTTGGGGCGAGAGAAGATGTCTCCAAACAAAAAGGGCAAGCCCTTTCGAGCTTGCCCTTCTATGAGTGAGATGGCGTGGAGGTTATTTCCCTTCGTCTGCCTGATCGAAGGCGTGCTGCAAAGCAACCAGGTCTTCGCCGGGCTTCAATGAATCGAGCACAGCCTGCTCGGCCTTCAATTGTTCCGGTGAGTAGTTGGCGGCTTTGATCGAAAGACCGATGCGGCGTTCGCCCTTGTCGATCTTGATCACGCGAGCCGTCACATCCTGCTCAGGCTTGAGCACGTTCTTGATCTTATCCACGCGATCTTCGCTGACCTGTGAAATATGGACCAATCCATCGATGTCGTGTTCGAGTCCGACGAATGCGCCGAAGCTGGCCAGTTTCGTGACTTTGCCTTGAACGAGGTCACCGACCTTGTAGAACTTGTCGATATTGGTCCAGGGATCTTCGCCGAGCTGTTTCAAGCCCAGGGAAATACGCTGATTGGCCTTGTCGATTTCGAGCACTACTGCCTCCACATCGTCGCCCTTCTTCAAGACTTCGGAAGGATGATTGATTTTGCGGGTCCAGGAAATGTCGGAGACATGGATCATGCCGTCCAAACCATCTTCGAGCTCGATAAACGCACCGTAGCTCGTGAGGTTGCGGATCTTGCCCTTGACGTGAGTGCCAGGCGGATATTTCTCCAGAGCTTTGTCCCACGGATTCGTATCCAATTGACGCACGCCGAGGGATATCTTCTGTTCGTCCCGGTTGATACCGAGGACGACAGCTTCGATTTCCTGTTCGGGTTTGAGTACATCGGAAGGTTTCGCGATGCGCTTGGTCCACGAAAGTTCCGTGACATGCACGAGACCTTCGACCCCTGGCTCGATTTCGACGAATGCGCCGTAGGGAACAAGGTTGACGACTTTTCCTTTGACCTTGGTGCCGATCGGATACTTCGATTCGATCTGCTCCCAGGGATTGGCCAACTTCTGCTTCAAGCCGAGGCTGACACGTTCCTTCTCGCGGTTGATATCGAGGAC
>JAQGOX010000928.1 GCA_028293365.1 Verrucomicrobiales bacterium
ATTCGAATTCAATGCTTCGCGAGCGGCCTTAAGCTGCCTCACCGAGTTGGATGAGATTGTCGAGAAGCATCCTGGCGACAGCGAAGACAAAATCTGGGCCGCGCGCGAAAAACTTTTTCCACCCCGCTCAGACCTCATCGAAAATCCAAACCTTCAATCCACCGGCTCCAAAAAATGAACTCTTTAGTGATCCACTCCAAAGAGGCCGATCAGTCGCGCCAGCGTCATGGACTGCGGCAGCCCTCTGCCGCTTTCGCCTGCGCACCAAATGCAACCACAGCGGTCACCAACAGTTTGCGGCTGAAACCCAAACCCCGGAGCGCGGATTTGCAATCCGCAGCAAGCAACTGCAACACCAAATCACCAATAATCCCAAACCTCAAACCGATAACCAATCCGCCATTCGTCCCGGCCGCGACCACGGATCGCGGATTTGTGCGCGGAGCACAATCCGCAGCGCAAACTCAAGCACTTTGACCGTTAGAATACCCGAATCGCCCTGAATCCGGTCCAACTGCGGCTCCATGCTGAACTTTAACCTTCTAAAATTATGAACCACCGTTTCAAGACCGTAGGCAACGACCGCAATTTCAATCCTGATTCGAATGAGGAATGGGATAATCACGCTGGCGCGTTACAGGCAAAGCTGCATATCCTGTCGAAAATCAAGAAACCTTTATGAGCATCAGGGATCGATTCTTTATCTGTGTTGCAACGGCTGCACTGGCGGCGGTTACGTTAACCCGTGCCGACGATTGGCCGCAATGGCGTGGTCCGCTTCGAGACGGAGTTTCACGCGAAACCGGTTTGCTGAAAGAACTGCCTGCCGGCGGTCCGCATTTGACGTGGCGCGCCACTGGCATCGGCGCGGGATACTCTTCGGTTTCCGTCGCAAAAGGAAAGATCTTTACGATCGGTGATAAAGAGGATGCAAGCTTTGCGATCGCACTCGACGCTGGCACCGGGAAGCAAATCTGGGCCACGAAAGTGGGAAAATCGGGGGCTCCCGGTTGGGGCGGGTTTGCTGGACCGCGCAGCACGCCCACTGTAGACAATGACTTGGTTTTCGTTGTCGGACAATGGGGCGAATTGGTTTGCCTGAAGGCCGATAGCGGGAAAGAAATATGGCGAAAAGATTTTACCTCCGATTTCGCCGCGCCGCGCCCTGAATGGGGTTTTGCAGAATCACCTTTAGTGGACGGGGCTGCCGTGGTGATTACGCCGGGCGGACCGGACGGGACAGTGGTTGCGCTGAATAAACAGACTGGATCACTTATTTGGCGTACAAAGGATTTCACGGATCGAGCTCACTATTCCTCGTTGATTCTCGCTGAGATTGGCGGGGTCAAACAGTACATCCAGCTCACGGCGGATAATGTGGTCGGCATCGCCGCCAAAGATGGAAAACTGCTTTGGAAAGCGGCCCGGAAGGGCGCCACAGCCGTGATTCCGACTCCGATTGTACATGACAATTTAGTATATGTGACTTCCGGCTACGGCATCGGCTGCAATCTTTTCAAAATCAACCGCGAAGGAAATGCTTTCGCCGCCGAAGAGGTGTACTCGAACAAGTTGATGCAGAATCATCATGGTGGTGTGGTGCGGATCGGTGACTACATTTACGGCCATTCCGACAGCAAAGGATGGACCTGCCAGGAAATGGCCACCGGAAAGGCGCTTTGGCAGGAGAAATCCAAAATGGGCAAAGGATCGATCGTTGCCGCCGATGGAAAGCTCTGGTTGCGTGGAGAGGATGGGAAGGGGACCGTTGCACTCATTGACGCCTCGACCCAGGGCTACAAAGATCATGGAACCTTCAATCCGCCGGACCGCAGCGATAAGAATAGCTGGGCTCATCCGGTCATCGCGAATGGAAAACTTTACTTGCGGGATCAGGATGTGCTCCTTTGCTACGACGTAAAAGCGCCCTAATTTTTCTTCGGGCTGTCCAGTGGCGTTTTTGGGGTGCCGCTTGTGTTTTGCGGCGCTTTCCCTTTTATTCTAGAGACTGACGTGAATTTTAATTTATGACGCGCCAACAAGTTCTGGACCTGTACTTCATGGATGCCCGCTGCAAATTGATCGATCTTGCCGCGTTCCTCGATCGTGTGGAGCGCAGTTCGGGAACGGACGACTTTCGTTTGGGAGCATTCCAGGAAGCACTGAAAGAACTGGAAAAGCCCGGTAAGAATCGTGCGGAGCGGGTTCTCCTGGCGTTCAGCGATCCCACGAGCGAGCCGATTGCCGCGGCCACCACTAAAGCCGCTTGCGGCGCCAATCCCGTTAAAGCCTGATTATGCGTTACATAGAGCCTCACGGTCATATGGTCAGTCGCACGACGGACGATTATCAGGACATGGCGACGGCGGGGTGCGTTGCGGTTTCGGAGCCGGCGTTTTGGGCCGGGTTCGACCGAAGTTCAGTCGATGGGTTTTACGATTACTTTTGTCAATTGACCGAACACGAGCCAAAGCGTGCGGCCAAATTCGGCCTGCAACATTTTACCTGGCTTTGCATCAATCCGAAGGAGTCAGAAGATGTTAAACTGGCGGAAGAGGTCATTGCGATTATTCCGGAGTTTCTCGATCGTCCTTCAGTTCTTGGAATTGGAGAAATTGGCCTCAATAAAAACAGCCGAAATGAAATAAAAGTGCTGGAGAAACACGTCCAGCTCGCCGCCGAGCACGACCAGTTGATCCTGGTTCACACGCCGCACCTGGAGGATAAATTGAAAGGCACGCGCTTGATCCTCGACGTTTTAAAGGCGGACAAGCGTATCCGCCCGGAACGCGTCATCATCGATCACGTTGAGGAACACACCGTCAAACTGGTGCTTGATCAGGGGTTCTGGGCGGGCATGACGCTATATCCCGAATCAAAGTGTTCGCCGGCGCGCGCCATCGATATTATCGACGTTTATGGAAATGAGCGGATCTGGATGAACAGCGCTTGCGACTGGGGGGTAAGCGTGCCGCTGGCGGTGCCGCGCACTGCCTTGGAAATGAAGAAGAGGGGTCATGCAGCGGACGCGATTGATAAAATGATTTACCAGAATCCATACAAGTTCATGAGCCAATCACCGAAGTTCAAACTCTCGGTTTGAAGCCAGATCCTTTAACGTTTCAAAATGCATCTTAAACACGGGATCAATCTCGCGTACTGCACGAATATACACCGCGGCGAGACATGGCCACAAACCTTCGACACCCTAAAGAACTATTCGCTGGCGGTGCGGGATAAGGTTTCTCCCGGGAAGCCCTATGCGATTGGTTTGCGTTTGGGCGACCAAACGTCCCGCGAGCTTTCTGATCCTAAAACCCTCGTGGAATTCCAGCGCTGGCTCGAGCGGGAAAACTGTTACGTTTTCACGATCAACGGTTTTCCGCACGGCCGATTTCACGGTGGGCGAGTGAAGGAACATGTTTACGAGCCCGATTGGACGACCGCCGCCCGTGTCGAATATACGAATCGGCTATTTGACCTGCTCGCTGAGCTGTTGCCTCCCGGACTCGAAGGCAGCGTCAGCACCGTGCCTTGTTCGTTCAAAGAGTTCATCCATTCCGAAGACCAGGTTTCGGCCATGCGCCGCAATATCTGGACGTCCGTGCAGCATATCGCCGCGGTTTCGGAGCGGACCGGAAAAAAACTGCATCTCGGTCTCGAGCCTGAACCGCTCTGCTTTCTTGAGACGAGCGACGAAGCCATCCACTTTATACAACAAGTCCGCGCTGAGAACGGGAATGACCCGCGGCTGAAAGAACATCTGGGGGTCAATTACGACGCCTGTCATCTGGCGATTGAATACGAGGAACCGGGTGTGGCCTTGCGCAAATTCGTGGAGAACGAGATTAAGATCAGCAAATTGCATTTCAGTTCCGCGCTAAAAGTGGTCCCCACGGAGAATGCACTAAAATCGCTCAAAGAATTTGTCGATGTTGTTTACTTTCATCAGGTGATCGAACAGAGCACATATGCACCTTTGAAACGCTATAAGGATTTGGATGTTGCCCTGGCGGAATTCAAGCCCGAAGGAACTGAGTTGCCAGAGTGGCGGATACACTTCCATATCCCGCTGCATTGCCGGCCGACGCGTTTATTTGAAACGACTGCAGACCACCTGGTTGGGCTTATGGACGAACTGGCGAAAAACCCGTTCCTTTGCAGCCACATCGAGATGGAGACTTACACATGGGAGGTTCTGCCTCCAGAAATGAAGAATCGTAGCGTTGTCGATCAACTGGTCGGAGAATATGAATGGACCCTTTCTGGATTGCGCGATCGAGGTCTCGCGTAGCCAACCAAATGCTATCCCAAAATTCAAAGCCCTCTGCTGACCTGTTGCGGAATTTTCTTATTCTTGGCCGCGTATCAAACTTGCCGACCGTTTGGTCGAATTGCCTCGCGGGTGCCCTGCTCGGGGGTGGGGCAGGGTGGGTTCCTTTGGTCTGGCTCATTGTTGCTTCCACTTTGCTTTACGTGGGCGGGATGTTTCTGAATGATGCGTTCGATTTGGATTTCGATCGGCAGCATCGGAAAGAGCGACCCATTCCATCGGGCAAAATCCCCTTGCACACAGTTTGGACAGCGGGCATAGCGGCACTGGCAACCGGTTTTGTAATGATGGCGTTGCTCGGGCGCACCACCGCTATACTGACGCTCTTTCTCATTACGAGCATTATCGTTTATAACGCGGTTCACAAAGTGGTGGTTTTTTCTCCGGTTTTAATGGCTTTATGCCGCTTCTTCCTGTTTCTGGCCGCCGCATCGATTGGCTTTGATGGCGTGACGGGACAAGCCGTTTGGGCGGCAATCGTGCTTGCTACCTATGTTGTGGGGCTTAGTTATGTGGCTCGTAGTGAAAGCACCCGGGGAGCGCTTAAGTATTGGCCCTGTTATTTGATGGCTGCGCCCCTCGTGCTGGCGTGGTTGATCAATCAGGGTTCCTATAAATCCAAAAGCCTCGCTCTTTCGCTCGTTTTGATTCTTTGGGTGATTCGTTCGTTGCGCACCACATTCTGGTCATCGGAAAAAAACATCGGGCGCACAGTTTCGGGACTTCTTGCCGGGATTGTGTTGGTCGATCTTCTTTCCACTCTCGGAGCCAATAACCTGGGCATCGTGTTTTTGGGCCTGTTTTTACTGTCACTCTTCTTCCAGCGATTTATACCGGCGACGTGAGTAAAATTGCTGGTTGAAATTCCATGTATTAAGTCTATACTCGGAGTATATATGGATGTTGCGAAACTTTTTCCCAATGGCAAGAGTCAGGCGGTTCGTCTTCCAAAAGCATATCGTTTCGAAGGGGACTATGTGTACATCAAGAAGATGGGTTCGGCAGTCCTATTAATCCCGGCCAGAAAACCGTGGGATATAATCACGGAGGCGCTGTCCGGTCTCGATGAGGATTTTCTTTCAGAGCGGGGGCAGGGGGATCAAAAGCGCGATACGCCATGGGACTGAAATATTTGTTGGATACAGATATCTGCGTCCATTTGATCCGTGGGCGAACGCCGCACCTCCAGGCTCACTTCGAAAAGCTTGAACATGGAGATCTTGGTTTGTCGGCAATTACGGTCGCAGAGTTACGATTCGGCGCGGACAATAGCTCAGATCCCGAGCGTCATCATGTCCAACTTTCGAAGTTTTTGTGTGCTTTCGAAATAGTGGATTTCGATTCGAATGCGGCCGGCCATTACGGTCAAATTCGTTCTGCATTACAACGTAAAGGGATAGTCATTGGTTCACTTGATATGCTCATCGCAGCCCATGCCCGCGCCAGCCGGGTAACGCTTGTAACTCACAATATTCGAGAGTTCAAACGGGTCCCGGGATTGATGGTGGAAACCTGGTAAGTCCAACCCCAAAACAGTTTTGCCATTCAAACGGTTTCAACTAACCGGTTGCCCTGACTCAAAGCGTATTGCATGCTTGTCGCGATGGTTGAGACGGAGACGGAAAAGCCGGTGGTTATCACCCTGAAATCGAGGCCGATTTTCAGGGCTTTTTGTATTTCCATAGCTCTCCATTTCATTGTTTTCTCAGTGATCGAGCTCGGACATGGCATGGGTTGGTGGAAGCAAAGTGTTGTGCCAGTTTGGCTTAGAGAGGCAACACAACGGCAATTGCAACCGAACAAGGCCAATTCCACAAAAACGGCGCAGGAGAAGAAACCCGAGGAGGAAATTCCGATGACATTCATCGAGACGGATCCCTCCACGCCGGCAGAAGAGCCACCCAAGAGCACGGCATACTATTCAAACCAAAGCACGGCCGCAGCAAATTTGAAATCCGAGGCCGATGCGAAAGTTCCGAAGATTGATGGGAAGCAGACACAGGTGCCGCGGCTTGCCGATCAGGCTCGACCTCAACCTAAACCCCAGCCGCAGCCCCAGAAGGCAACAGAACCGACCCCTCCTGAGCCGCAGCCTTTACAACCCGAAGCACAAAAAACCGAAACGCTGGCCGAATCGAAACCCCAACCACCCCAACCGAAAGAAAAAGCGGTTGCCAAGGCTGCACTCAAACCGGAACCTGAATTGAAGCCCGGCGATCTCGAAATGGGCACGCCTAAGCCTGCAAAAAAAGTTGCTTCTGCGTTCACAGCCGATCCTTCACTGCAGGCTCAACCGGTTGAACCGACGCCGCCCGCGCGCCGGCCTCGTCCTCGGACGTTGGCGATGGCGCGGGAACAGAGCGGAATGCTCGCAGGCGAGAAAATGAAGCAGGAAGGGGGCGTTAGGCGCGTTTCGATGCAACCAAGCATGGATGTTAAGAACACTCCATTCGGGGCCTACGACGCTGCCTTTATCGCCGCAGTGCAATCTCGTTGGTTTGGGCTGCTCGACCAGCGCGAATTTGTAGGTAATCAATCCGGAAAGGTCGTGCTCGACTTCCGACTGCACCAGGATGGGCGGATCACTGACATGCACGTGAAGGAATCGGACGTTAATGAAACCCTTTCCTACATTTGTGAACGCGCGGTGCAGGAGCCAGCGCCCTACCAAAAGTTTCCGGCCGATTTGCGGCGTTTGCTTCCGAATGATTATCGGGATGTACGATTTACGTTCTTTTATAACTAATATGCATTTGTGGGAATTTCTGCAGGCTGGTGGTCCGATCATGTTCTTTCTGGTGCTCGCCTCAATCGTGGGCGTGACCTTCATCATTGAGCGCGGGTTGGCATTACGCTGGAATAAAGTCATACCGCCGCGCGTCGAGAATGCCTTGGACACCTCTCGCACCGCGCAGGATTTGCCTCGTCTGGTCGAAGTTTGCCGCGATGAGCCTTCGCCGCTCAGCCGCTTGTTGTTGACGGCCGAAGAGAATTTGCGCTTTCCGAAAGCCGATAACGCCGACACGGTCCAAACCAAGGCGCGCCACGAGATCACCAAGCTCGAAAGGGGATTGGTTATCCTTGAAATCGTCGTCGGTATCGGGCCGTTGCTGGGGCTGGTAGGAACTATTTCCGGGCTCATTCGATTGTTCGCGGAACTTGGAAAATCAGGCATGGCAGACAATTCGGCGCTCGCAAGCGGGATCGCGGTGGCGCTCAACACGACTTTAATGGGTTTGCTCGTCGCAATTCCGTCCCTCATCGCCTGGAGCTATTACACGAAAAAGGTGGAGGTCCTTGCGATCGAAATGGAAACACTTTGCGAAAAGTTTCTGCGGATGCACTACCGCGATCGCGATTCAAAAAAGGGTTGAGCCATGCAATTTGTCACACGCAAACGCCATCAGGCCCCCACGGTCATCATCATTTCATTGATTGATATCCTGATCGTGCTTTTGATTTTCTTGATGGTCACAACCACGTTCAAGCAGGTTCCTTCGGTCAAATTAACATTGCCCGAATCCAAGCCTTCCACCGAAGGAGTTACCGCAACCAGCCTTGTTGTGACGGTTGCAAAACAAGAGCCTTTCTTCTACATCGAAAAGCTTCCAGTGACCTATCCAAGGCTTCAGGACGAAATCAAAGCTCGCGTCGCGAAAGATCCGAAATTGCAGGTATCGATCCGCGCTGGTGGTGACACTCAATGGTCGAATGTCGTGCGGGTTATGAGCGCCGCGAAGTCGGCCAATGCGAAGTCGGTCGTCGCACTGACAAAATCTCCGGGCAAATAGCCATTCCACGATTTTGTTTCCGGCAAACCTGCTATTCAGGCCATGAACGCGGCTGTGGCCTGGAGCCTGCGTCAGCCCCGCT
>JAQGOX010000937.1 GCA_028293365.1 Verrucomicrobiales bacterium
TCGCAACAAATTACTCAGCATTTCAGCATTGCCTGGGTTGCGGCCGCAATTACCACACAACCTGCCAACACGAACGTAACTGAAGCGGGAACCCTTACGCTGAAGGTCGCTGCAGCCGGCTATCCAAATACCTACCAATGGTTCAAGGGCGACACAGCACTCGATCCGGCCACAGCCAATTTTGATAACTCGCTGCACTTCCCTCAAGGGGTCACGGGACCAACTTTAGTCATCTCTCAATTGACTGCGGACGATGCAGGACAGTATCACGTCGTCATTGGCAATCCTTTGGGTGATAAGACATCCGCGACAGCGACCGTCGCCGTGGCCAACGATACGACTGCTCCAACGGTGGTTTTTGTGGGCGCGGGTTCGACCAACAGAGTGCGAGTGGTCTTTAGCCGGCCGATTTCAGCGAATACTATAAGTGTGCCAGTCCACTACTCTGTCAGTGGTGGCGTGACCGTTAGCGACGTTGCCGTCACACAGCCGATATTGGCCAGTAGTCCGTCAGTCGTTGATTTGATCACCAGCGGATTAACTCCCGGACAGCAATATACCGTTTCTGTAACCGGAGTGAAAGATACGCGAGCCAACAATAACGTGATCGGAACGAATAGCACTTCATTTACTGCTCCAGTGTTGCGACAGGGGATATTGAACTGGGACTTCTATGAGAATATCGGTGGCACCAGCGTTGAATCACTCACAAGTGACTTGCAATATCCGGAGGCAGTTTACACGAATCTGGTATTAACCAACTTCAGCACCTCGGCGATCACCGGTGGTGATCTTGCGGGCAATCCCGGGTTTGGAAGTCTGGGAAATAATTATGGTTCCCACGTTTACGGCTGGTTAACTCCAAAGGAGGGTGGAAACTACACCTTCTTCATCCGTAGCGATGATGCCTCTGAACTGTGGCTCAGCACTGATGCCCAGGCAGCGAACGTTTCCGAAATCGCTTACGAACCAGGGTGTTGCAATGCGTTCCTGGAACAGAAGGATGACGGATCTGTATTGCAAACCTCGCAGCCGATTCATTTGGATGCGAACAAGCCCTACTACATTGAAGCGTTTCAAAAAGAAGGCGGTGGGGGCGATTACGTAGAGGTTGCCTGGCGCAAAGAAGGCGATACCACGGCGGCCGGAAGCCTCACGCCGATCCCCGGCAGCCTGTTATCGGCTTATGGTCCAGCCGTTGTGGCGGACCTTAAATTCGATGCGCCGACGTTGACTGCGGGAAAAGTAACTATCACATGGTCGGGCACAGGCACGCTTCAGGAATCGACCGATCTTGTTACCTGGACACCGGTCGCCGGGAATCCAGCGAGCGGATTTTCCGTCACCCCGGCAGCCGGTGCTCATAAGTTCTACCGTTTGGTTCACTAACCAATCTCATCGAGGTTAACAGGAGACCGGGGTCGCCCCCGGTCTCTTTTTTTTCACCCTCAAGAATCCGCCCCTCTCTTTCCTTGCTCGGCTCCAAACAGGCACATTGAAAAATCCGACGGCAGGGTTTAAGCTCTTTTCTGACCGTTCGAACTTGTCTGATAAGCAGTTTGTAGGAGGAACATAATGATTTTGACCACGCTTAATAAATATTTTGCCGTTTTTGTCGGTCTCTGGATCGTGACACTCGGATCAGCCCTTCAGGTTGATGCCGTGACGCTCTCAGCCGATCAAGCCACGCCAATCGGTTCAGGTGACACAAACAAGCCTGGTTTTAGCGTTAGAGTCAGTCAAATCGATGTTCCAGGAGCCAAGGGTCTGGTCGGGCTCATAGACCGCGCCGAACAGCAATTGGCGGGAATAATAGCGACAAATTCGGTGGACTTTTCAGGAACTACGAATGGAGTTTTTATTAGTTCAGGAACAATCAACTGGAATCAGGAAGTGGGCCCGGGCGGGTCGGGACTGGAAATTGGAAACTTTACGACAGTTAGTGATCCAAGTCGCCCGGATCAGCCGATCCCGGGGATCCCCGGGATCGGTCCGGACACCTTCGCAAATACCGACAATATTGCGGCAGAGTTGATCACCTATGTGGAATTCAAAACGGCGGGGACTTACTCGATGGGTATCAACAGTGACGAAGGCTTTAAACTAACTGCGACCGATCAGCCACCAACTCAAACCGGTGCACTCATTGTGAATGGCGGCTCGGCTGCGGGATCCTATTACGCGGTTAGCGGAGGCAGCGACACCGGGGGATTTTCAACACCTATCAATGGTCCAATTGCGGGCAAGCTGGTCTATGCCCAGGCTGCCGAAGGATGTGCACCTTTCAGCAATGCAGCTCAAATTGCCGGGAACGTTGCTTTGATCGACAGGGGGACTTGCACCTACACCGAAAAAGTCCAAAATGCACTGAATGCGGGAGCGATTGCGGCTATCATTGTCAACAATGCCGATCCGGACAGTGCCGATGGAAAATATCCGATACAAATGGTTGGCACTCCCGCCAATTTGCCTGCCATCATGATTAGCAAACCGGACGGCGCAAAGCTTAAAACCGCTTTGGCGACCGAAACGGTGAACGTGACATTGACGGCTGAAAACGAGGCGCGCCTCGGTGATTTTAATGGAGAACGTACTTCGTCCGACACAATTATAACACTCGACGTGCCGCAGGCCGGCGTTTATCCGTTCCGGTTGGTTTGGTTTGAAGACACGGGAGCAGCGAATCTGGAATGGTTTACGGTTCAGGAGGACGGAACCAAAATCCTGCTGAACGATCGAGATAACCCCGCAGCATTGAAAGCCTTTCGCGCCCGCAATGGCAGCCCCATACAGCGTCCTCGCCTTTCCATTCTGCGAAATGTAAACGGAAGCCTCACCATCAGTTGGGATCACACCGGCAAGGTCCAAAGCACCGCGCAGCTCAAGATATCCGGCACGGCCTGGACGGATCTTCCAAACGGTGGAACCAGTCCGATTACGGTGACCGCGACCGGTTCCGCGCAATTCTATCGTCTGCTCTCGCAGTAAACGATTCGTCATCCAGTGACTAAAGCGATGGTAAAGCCATCGTAGCCTTTGCTACCGACGGTTTGAAGAGCTGTCGCATTTAACCGCGGCTCCGCCGCGACCAGCTCATTGAAACGACGGACGCCCTGGACCTTCGGGTCGAGGCTGCCGGCATCGACGACCGCGCCATTGCGCACAACATTGTCCGCAATGACCAAAGTCCCGGGTCTGGACAGCTTAAGCGCCCATTCCAGGTAGATTGGATAGCTGGGTTTATCTGCATCGATAAAAATCATATCAAAAGGTTCCCTTCCTTCCGCCGCAAGATGGGCGAGGGTCGCCTCAGCAGGTCCCAATAGCATTTCGACCAGGTCTGCCAGACCCGCATAGACGATATTTGCTTTGGCAACTTCGAAATGAGTCAATTCGGATTCAAGGGTGATTAATCGGCCGCCCGGCGGCAACGCCCGAGCCAGCCAGATCGTGCTGTAGCCACCCAAAGTGCCAATCTCCAGAATCGTTCGTGCTCCGCACAATCGTGCCAGGAGCTGCAGTAATTTGCCCTGGTTCGGCGCGACACTAATCGCCGGAAGCCCCGCAGCATTGCTCGTCTCCAGCGTCCTGACCAAAGCCGGGTCAGAGGGAACGAAAAGATCGACAATATAGCGATCGACTGCGGCCCACTTCTCCTCCTGTGTATCATAAACGTCCATGACTCAAAACTCTGCCAATCCCAACCACCGGCCTCAAGCCCGTTCTAGTTTGAGTGGATTTGCTCGAATATGCGCGGAGGACCCTCAGCCAAATCAAAAAGGATTGCATTGAGCTTCGTGAATAGGCGATTTTACCTGCCTATGGCGGATAATACGTTCAAATACGTCAATAATTTGTGGGATGATGCAGAAGCGGCGAAACTCGATCCGGTCGGCCGGCTGATTTATCGCTCGAACAAACTCGGAAGCGATCAGCGCATCACGAACACAGGCGGGGGCAATACCTCGTCCAAGATCTCGGAGAAGGACCCGCTGACCAAACAGCCCACCGAGGTGCTCTGGGTGAAAGGATCGGGTGGAGACTTAAGGACTTCGAACCGGGAGAATTTTTCTTCGTTGTACCAGGATAAATTGGTCGGCTTGCAACAAACTTACTCAGGATATGGCGAGAAAGGGCCAAAGTCGCAGGCAGAGGATGACATGGTGGCGATGTACAATCATTGCAACTTCAACCTGAACACACGCGCGACCTCGATCGATACTCCCCTTCACTCGTTTGTGCCTTTTAAGCATGTGGATCATACCCACCCCAATGCCGCGATTTCACTGGCAGCCTCAGCGAACTCGGTCCAACTGACGAAACAAATTTACGGTGATGAAGTGATTCATACGCCCTGGCTGCGCCCAGGTTTTGAGCTCGGTCTCGAAATGCAACGGATTTGCAAAGCGAACCCGAAAGCCAAAGGGATCATGATGGGCCAGCACGGGCTAATCAATTGGGCAAACGATGACAAGGAATGCTATCATTTAACTCTCGACCTGATCAATCGGGCCGCCGAGTTCATTGAAGCTAAATACGCTGAGAAAGGGGGCGACAAAACCGCGTTTGGAGGATCGCTCTTCAGCACCGCATCTGAGGCAGCTCGGAAACGTGTGTTCGCTAAACTGTTACCCTGGTTGCGGGGTCAGGTGAGCCAACAGAAACGCTGGGTCGGCACCATTCAAGATGATGAAAAAGTTCTCCGATTTATCAATTCGAAGGAGGCTGAGCGACTGGCCGAATTAGGGACCTCCTGTCCAGATCATTTTCTCCGCACCAAAATTAAACCGCTCTACATCAAAGTTGGCCCGCCTGCTGACCTTGATGCCAGCGATGCTTCAGTGGATTCCCATGTAGCTCAGTTGAAAACCGCATTGGCTGACGGACTCAAAAAGTACCGCCAGGATTACGCTGATTATTATAACCGGTGCAAGCGGCCCAATTCCCCTGCGATGCGCGATCCCAATCCAACCGTGATTCTGCTGCCCGGGTTTGGCATGGTGGCCTGGGGCAAAGATAAGAGCGAGTCGCGGGTGACAGCCGAGTTCTACAACTGCGCCGTCGAGGTGATGCGCGGAGCTGAAGCGATCGATAAATATATAGCTTTGCCACAGCAAGAAGCCTTCGATATCGAGTACTGGTTGTTGGAAGAGGCGAAATTGCAACGGATGCCTGCCGAAAAAGAGTTGGCGCGACAGATCGCGGTTGTGATCGGAGCTGGATCGGGAATCGGGAAAGAGGTAGCGCACCGGCTCGTCAAAGAAGGAGCCCACATTGTGTGCGTCGATCTGAATGCGGACGCGGCGAAGGCGACTGCAAAAGAAATTACCGATAAATATGGTTTGGGAATCGGTGTCGCCGGGACTGGAGTTTCTAATTGCGGACCGGCGGTAGGATTCGCTTGTAATATCACCGACCGCCAGAGTATTGGCGAAATGCTCGAACAGGTCGCATTGGCGTACGGCGGATTCGATACAATCATCGTCACGGCCGGCTATTTCTGCCCACCGGATAAGAGTGGGCATATTCCCGACGAGAAGTGGGCGCTCACGTTCAGCATCAACGTGACGGGAAGTTATCTGGTCGCGGACGAGGCCCTCAAGATATGGAAAGAACAAGGGCTGAGCGGCAATTTAATCTTAACTACCAGCGCAAACGCTGTGGTATCAAAGAAAGGTTCTGTCGCCTACGATGTATCAAAAGCTGCCGGAAACCATTTAGTGCGTGAGCTGGCAATTGAGCTGTCACCGCTGGTGCGTGTGAACGGAGTCGCGCCAGCCACTGTAGTTCAGGGCAGCGCGATGTTCCCTCGAGACCGGGTGATCGCAAGCCTCGCAAAGTACAACATTCCGTTCTCGGACGACGAGTCGAGTGAATCCCTCACAAAGAAACTCGCGCAGTTCTACGCTGATCGCACGTTGACGAAAACCCCAATCACTCCGGCCGATCAGGCGGAAGCATTCTTCATTCTCGCGAGCAAACGATTGAGCAAAACCACGGGACAGATCATCCCTGTCGATGGCGGATTACACGAGGCATTCTTGCGTTGATGTCCATCATAGAAGATACCTCTTCCAAACGTTTACTCGGAATCGAGGGCGGCGGAACGCATAGCACCGCCGCCCTTGGTAATTTAGAAGGGAAAATCCTTCGCTCGAGGGAATTTGGACCCGGAAACTTAAGGCTTTTAGATGATCGGGCGCTGGAACGATTTTTCAAAAATATCGCGGAGGACTTCCCCACACCGGACGCGATTGGGATCGGTCTGGCAGGATTGCGGAGCTCCAACGATCACGCGCGTGTTTCGCTATGCGTCAACAAAGTTTGGCCCGGCATTCCATTCAAATGCAGCCACGACCTCGAAGTCGCCCTGCTTTCCGGACCACAGTTGCCACCTACTTTCGGTGCTCAAATATTGGTCCTTTCGGGCACAGGATCGTGCTGCTATGGCAAAGCAAGAGGCGGAACGGGAGTCAAAATGGGAGGCTGGGGACATATTCTTGGCGATAAAGGAAGTGGCTATGAAATCGGTCTCCGCGCCCTGAAAGCGTGCGTTTACTATTATGATCGGGACGAAATCTGGTCGCGTCTCGGGGAGCGAGTGTTGCGTGCGTTGCTATTAAATGAGCCGGAAGATTTAATCGACTGGGCGCAAAACGCATCGAAAGCGGAAATTGCCGCCCTCGCAACCGAAGTATTCGCGGCTGCGGAAGAGCGAGATAAAATCGCGCGCGATATCCTCGAAGGAGCTGCCCATACACTTGCACGCGATGCGACCAGCCTTGCTAAAAAGCTTTCGGCGAAACAGCCAATCCAGTTCCTCTTTGGCGGAAGCGTTCTTTGCAGGCAACCGAAGTTTGCTCGCAAGCTCGCGGCCTTAATCCGCGAAAAGTGCCCGGAATCGCGATGGCTGGTCTTAACCGACCCCACGGTTGACGGTGCGATCCAACTGGCCGCGCAAGCAATTTCGATAGCTGGCCCAGCGAGAATTTTAAGAACTGAGTCTGCCTCTACCGGGGATCCGCCTGTGGCCCTCTCGAAATCTCCGACGGAGCAGAGAAACCCGCGCTCGATGAATCTTGATCGCCTTCCTCTTTCGAAGAGTATTCAGCTTATGCTTTCCGAAGACACGACGGTACCACAAGCACTGTCGGAACATCTTCGTGAGATCGAGAAGGTAATTGGTCTGATTGTGGCGAGCTTTCGAAAAGGGGGGCATCTATATTACGTGGGCGCCGGAACGAGCGGACGGCTGGGTGTGCTCGACGCAAGCGAATGTCCGCCAACGTTCGGTATATCGTCAGACCAGATTCAAGGCATTATGGCAGGAGGCCAAAGCGCCCTTTGGCAATCAATCGAAGGTGCTGAGGATGATTTCGCGGCGGGAGCACGCGCAATTCAATTACGCGGCGCAAGAGCTAACGATGTAGTTATCGGCATTGCCGCTAGCGGAAGAACCCCGTTTGTCTGGGGAGCACTGGCGTCGGCCGGGAAGCTGAAGGCTAGAACGGTCCTGCTATGCTTCAACCCGACCGTAACTATTCCGAAAGGTCACACGCCGAATGTTGTCATTTCCGTGGACGTCGGCCCTGAAGTTCTGACAGGTTCGACAAGACTCAAAGCAGGCACTGCAACCAAACTTCTGCTCAATATTTTCACGACGCTGAGCATGGTGCGGCTGGGTAAAGTCGTTGAAAATTTGATGGTTGATTTAAACGCGTCGAACGTAAAGCTCCGCGACCGCGCCAAACGGATTTTGGTGGAGTTGACCGGCTGCGACGCGACAACGGGTCAGGCTGTCCTCGCACGCAACGGATGGAGCGTTACAAAGGCGCTCAAGGTTCTCCAAACAAAAAAGCGGCGCAAGCGCCCTTTATAGGGGTAGCTTCGTGAAAAACCGGCCGTGCAAAACTTCGATTGCAATGAAGTGGGACAACCCGGTGAAAACGGTGATCAGCACCATGCTGATGAGATAAAGACCGAATCCTTTAGTTTGTTCGGGCTGCATCAATTGGGCCACTCCATGATACAAGAGACTCATTGTGATCGCGGCTCCAACCGCCCAACAAATCCAGGTAGGAAGAGCCGGAATCCCGTCCGGCGCCCACATTAAGAAAATGGGAGCGGAGGCGTAAGCTATCGTTGCAAGGGTCTTGCTGAACCCACATCGGACGTCGAAGGTCAGCCCGATTGCATGAAGCACCCAGGCGGAGAGCATTACCGACACAAAAGCAAGAACGATATGGGTGAGCTCATATCGAATAACCAATTCCTGCGAGATGCGGGTGATGTGACCAAATTCGCCATGTTTATCGCCTGCCTTAATCAAACCGAAAGCTTCGATGCCGGCGCCGACCAGCATACACGGAAGCAGGGCGGCGAAAACAGCCCAAATTCCTCCGCGATTAGCGGCCACAATTTTTTGCCACGCTCGTTCCGGTGCGAAGAAAAACTCAATTACCCTGATCATCTCGTTTAAATGTGATTGACCGCGCAACCGGATACCAGCTCGATATCGACAAATCGATTGCCTTAACAGTCCAGATTTTCAACTCTCCTATTTTGTCCGAAAAACTTTCGAATAATCGCGCGCCGGAATGCTGATTGTATAGCTTTTAGTGTCTGGAGCGACCGAAAGTTTGATATAATTGGCCTGGCAGTCGGATTCCAGATTCGCAATGTGTTCGTCCGTCGTATTGTTTTCCTGATCGGTCCGCAAGTTTTTATGGATTTGGAACATCGCCTGGATTGACGGCGTGGATTTCAGCGCAGCAAACGCTTCGGCGCTACACCCTTTGCTTGTGCCGTTACTCATGACAGAGACAGTTGGTTCTATATTCCTGATCAAAAGAGGATTGTTACTCTGGTCCAGCCCATGATGATCAACCTGGTAAACATCCACGTGACCAACGACGTTGAGAGGGCAAACTAACTTTTCCTCCAAATTCCAGGTCAGATCCCCGCCGTCAAAGAATCGAAAATTGCCATATTGAAGCAACATCACAACGCTGTTCGCATTGTCACTAGTGTCTTTTTCTTTCAACCGGGCACCGGCGCAAATTGTTTTATCTCCGGAAATCGCTGGTTCGCCAATCAATTTTTGGCCTGCGGCAAGACATCTGAACGAGAGCTTTTGCTGACTCGGGCCGACCAGCAGAGGAAATTCGAAACCGGGTTTAATCACTATCCGATTTTCCACGGCCATTTCCCGATAGGGTTTTATCTGGCGCAAGAACGACTCATCATTTCCGCCGTCGGGATTTTTATCGGGTATGCCGTTGTCATAGACCGAACCAATTGGCATCAATTTCGACAACTCGGCCGCCCCGCCGAAGTGATCGACGTGGAAATGGGTTGTGATTAGAAAGTCGATTTTTTTCAGGCCGGCGGTTTCGGACGCGAGCTTGTAAATCCGCTTTGAATCGCGACCGCCTGGATTTCCGGAGTCGATGAGGACTGATTGGCCCTCTGGAGAAACAATCAGTGTGGCTCCCCCACCTTCCACGTCAGCCCAGTAGATTTCGAGAGGACGCGGGGCGGCTCGGGTGATCATCATTAACGAACTCGCCGCTGCGACAGCCCAAAAGCCGGAAATTTTCCTCATAGAACGATTTTAGGGGCGAACGGAGGTTTGGGAAATCTTTTTAAACAAAAGTCGTTGCAGTTGAGGTTGGAGGAACGGTGTAATCGTGCGTCTTCAGCGGAAAGTGAATTTCAAGCTGGTTTGTAAACGCAATATCCCGTTGAATGTTCTAGTGATGAAACCGCCATCTTTAAATCTTAATTGGTTCGATATATTGGTGGTTGTCGTGATCCTCCTGGGAGTTGTTCGAGGAAGAAAACGCGGTATTTCAGAGGAATTACTCGATATTCTGCAATGGCTGCTCATCGTTGTTCTGGCAGCGCTGTTTTATATGCCGCTGGGCAACCTGGTGGCCAGTTACACTCACCTGAGCCTTTTACCAGCCTACGTTGCTTGTTATCTATCGATTGCGATTGCCATCAAGCTCCTGTTTACAGCGATTAAATCAATGGTCGGCGAGAAACTTATCCAGGCTGATACCTTCGGAGGAATGGAATATTACCTTGGAATGCTCGCCGGGGCGCTGCGCTTCCTGTGTGTATTGATCGTGGCGCTCGCATTGCTGAACTCCAAATACATCAGCAAAGCCGAGCGCGAGGCTCTCAAGAGAATGCAGTCCGACAATTTCGGTTCGATTAGCTTCCCGACATTGTCTTCGCTTCAGGAAACGGTTTTCGGCGAATCAATCAGTGGTAAATTCATTCGCGTCCATTTGAAAGATCAACTGATCCGCCCGACTCCCGCGACCGCAAATGTCGGATCACAGCTTCCGCGCGACCGAGACCTGGACGAAGTGCTCGGAAATAAGTAGGCCCTGGCCAGCTATGGGCTCTTTTTTTTCCGAAGCCACCATTGCGCAGGTCCAGGCCGCCAACGACATTGTGGAAGTAATCGGAGCGGTCGTGCCTTTGAAGCGTTCCGGAACCAACTTCATGGGCCTTTGCCCATTTCATAAGGAGAAACGGCCAAGTTTTAATGTGAGTCCTCAAAAGCAGGCTTTCTACTGCTTCGGCTGTCATAAAGGAGGGACGGTTTTTACTTTTCTTCAACAATATGAAAACCTGAACTTTCCGGAAGCCGTGCGGAGGCTCGCTGAACGTGCGCACATTGTCCTCGAGACGGAGGATCAGCCTGGCGCCCGCGCAGAACGCTCAATCAAGGATAGGCTCTTTGAAATACACGATCTGATCGCAAAACGTTGGCAACAATCCCTGCAAAATGATGCTGGCGGCCAACCGGCACGCGATTACCTCAAAAAGCGCCAGGTTAGCTCTGAGGCTGTCAAACTTTTCGGCCTGGGTTACGCTCCCGATCTATGGGATGACACACTCAATTTCGGGCGCGGCAAAGGTTTCGATCCTGAATTACTGGAAAAAGCGGGTCTGGTAACACGAAAAGAGGGCGGAAATTTCTACGATCGGTTCCGAGGAAGATTAATGTTTCCAATCGCTGACGAACAGGGGCGCATTATTGGTTTCAGTGGCAGGGTATTGGATCCGGAAGCGAAAACGGCAAAATATGTCAATTCACCTGAGACCCCGCTTTTTACCAAAGGCAAAATTATTTTCGGCCTGGATAAGGCCAAACGAGCATTGTTGGAAAAAGAATTCGCGGTTATTTGCGAAGGCCAACTTGATTTGATCGCGTGTCACATGGCCGGAGTCCAAAATGTGGTGGCACCCCAGGGGACCGCCCTAACCGCGGATCACATTCGCATATTGAGTCGCTATGTAAATGAAGTGGTTCTTTGCTTTGACGCGGACGCCGCAGGTCAAAATGCGACGATCCGATCATTGGATGAACTGATCGCCTCCGGGATGTCCATTCGAGTGGCGAGAGTTCCGGCACCGCACGATCCCGACAGTTTTATCAGGGACCATGGCGCCGAAGCCTTCTCGAAAATCGTGGATCAGGCACCCGGGTTTTTCGATTTTTACCTCGAGCAACTCTGCCAAACGAACGACGTCAATACCGATCGTGGCAGAATGCAGGTGCTGAAAAGCATGGCAGAAGCAGTTCTAAAAACCGGGAATAGCGTCCTGATCGAGACGTATGCGCAAAGGACCGCATTAAAATTGGTCGTTTCTCCGGAAGCGGTTCGTCCTCACTTTAAACTTAATTCGCGCAACACTCCTTCCCGTGGGCCAATCGAGGAGTTGACTGAAGAACCTCTTCCGGAAGAAACTGCAATCCGTCCCAATCCTTCGGAACTTTGGCTCCTGAAGTTTGTCTTTCACGATGAGCATCAACTGGAATGGATCGCCGCACATCTGGATGCGGATTGGCTCGCCCATGCGGGAGTGCGTGAGATCGTATCGCGGCGTTTGCGCGCACATCGGGACAGGACCTGGAATGGGATTGGCGGGTTTGTCGAGACAATAGAAGATCCCGTCGCGAAGGCCCTGCTGGCCGAAGTGCTTTGTGATCCGCGTCCGCTCAAACGAACCGAAGAAAACATTAAGGGAGGAGGAACCTCCACCAGCGGTGTGATCGAACGCATCCGTAATGCGTTTCTCGATAAACAAATTGCGCAAAAAACCGCGCAAGCATCGGTTCCGGGACTTACGGATGCAGAGCGGGGGCGCATTCTGAGCGAATCGTTGCTACTGAAACGTCAACGCCGCGAGCCTTTGAAACCAATTACAGGAATGGATGAGGAAGCCGATGCCTAAGCGCACTGCGATAAGCTTTATATTGGGAATCTCCGCCATGCTGCTACTTATAGCTGGATGTGAAACTCCGACAAACAAGCCAGTCCGGGCAACTCCTTTGGAGCACCAGCCAGAACCGAGTCCTCAAACCGTTGCAACGCCAGAAGCGACTCCAGTAGTCGCCACAAATGCTCCCGAGGCCGCTCCCGAGCAATTGCCGCCGCAAATGATTCCTGTCCCGCCGGTAAAGCAAGCTCCCGGCCCAACGGGGTGGCTGGAACTTTCGAAATGGTGTGCGGAAAGGGGAATGGCTGGTCCAGCTTTGATTCACGGATCGACTCCGAAGTTCGATCTGCGCGTGCCCGCAGGCATTTTTGAATTTACGGCCGGCAACCATTTCGCGCAATGGAACGGAATGCTGCTCGGGCTTGGGTTTCCTGCCCGCGCCGGGCGCGAGGGCCTGCAGATGAATAGTGTGGATATCGAAAAAAATATTCTTCCTCTTGCTTCACCCTTCTATTTCAAGCCCAACGAAAAAATTGTGGTACTGGATCCAGGTCATGGAGGAGTGAATGGAGGAACTCAATCTCCACACACCCATCAGATAGAGAAGAATCTCACTTTGGATTGGGCCCTTCGGGTGAAACGATTGCTGGCGGGTACTGGCTGGACGGTGATGCTGACGAGGACAAATGATGTCGATCTAACCCTGGCCCAGCGCGTCGCGCTCACCGATGAATTTCAGCCGGATCTTTTCGTAAGCCTCCACTTTAACTCAACAATCGCGGCTGCAAAAAACCATGCGGAATCTGGAATCGAAACTTATTGCCTGACTCCTGTGGGATTACCTTCCAACATTGTTCGCGAATTCGATGATGACACTTCGAAGGTGTATCCCAATAATCAATTCGACTCCGAAAACCTGCAGTGGGCGGTACGATTTCATCATCAACTGCTCGCGACCACGGGCGCGCAAGATCGGGGCGTTCGGCGTGCTCGTTTCATGGGCGTTCTCCGGGAGCAACGGCGACCGGCTATTTTGATTGAAGGCGGGTATCTTTCGAGCCCGCATGAAGCACGACTATTGGCAGAGAGTGCTTACCGTGAAAAACTTGCGTGGGCTGTGGCTGCGGCAATAGCAAAACAATAAAATGGAAGAGAATGGGCATGTATTGGTAACCGGTGGAGCAGGATTCATCGGTTCGCACCTCGTCGAGCGCCTGTTGACTGAAAGTAAACCAGTCGTAGTGATCGATGATCTCTCGACCGGCAGGTTGGAGAATTTAAGCCCGGTAATTGGCAATCCGCAATTGCGGGTGATCACCGCAAAAGTTTCCGAGTTTGAGGGCCTCGGTGATCTGGTTAAGGGATCCA
>JAQGOX010000953.1 GCA_028293365.1 Verrucomicrobiales bacterium
CTCCAACTTGCGGGAGCACCAATCGCCGAGACGCTCCTTGCTTAATACGTCGATTTGCTCCAGCGAAGCCGCGGTCCGAACCATTTCAATCAAACCTTCCGGGGCAACCCCTTTGGGTTTGTTACTCAGCTTTTTGTTTCCTAGTTTGCCTTCGAGGTGAGCAGACAAATAATTCCAAATTGTGAGTTGCGAGTCTTCTGACAACCCACCGGAAATTCTGCGCCACATGATCCAAAACTCGTTCCAAATCGGTTTTTCATGATGAAACTGAACCGATTCCACGAACAATTTGAAAGCCTGCTCAGCCCGCCATTCGTCGAGCGGATATCCAAATCCTGGTCTGAGACAGTAGCCCAGCAACTGGAAATAGATCCGCTCATGCTCTGCGGAACGGCGCCTTCGATGCGAACCAGCCAGTAACACGGTGCCAAGTTCGCGCAAGGCGGACAATCGCCACCCTTCGCGACCGCCGAGAATTTCCTCCAACCTCGTCCAAATCTGTCTGGCTTGCTTTTCCGGCGGGCTCTGCGGTGCAGCTCCGCGGCTTGCGGCCACCGGTTTATTACCGAAAATCTGCTCCAATGTGGCCCGTGCCTGATCAAAGTTTGCCGGTAGCGATTGCGTCGTCGCGATCTCTTTCGGTTCGCCGCTCGAGCGCAATTCGAATTCCAACCGCCATTGGTCTGATTTACCAACCGATGAAACGCACCAAAGTTCGAGCGTTCCGATCTCAGTTAAGCGACTGCGCAGATAAACCGGGATGCCCTGTTGTTTTGATTGCGAACCTGCGAGGATGGTGTGAATGGGTGGAAGTTCCGCCATGTCCTCCCGAATATCGACCACACTGCCCGAAGGATCGATGGCATCACCGCCGCTGTAATATAAGGGGAAACGAACCGGTTTTCCCAGAATCAATTGAAATTCCCGCGCTCGCAGCTCAACAGTTTCCCCTTCTTCCTGCCCACGAGGGGCGACGCATAATGCCATTTTCTTTCCATCTGTTCCTTCGAGACCAACGTAAAACGAACGAGCCGCACCACCCGTGATCCGCTGTCCGATGCCGCGACGAACCAAACCGTAGTATGCCGCCCCTCGTGCGACCGCCAAATCGAGAGAATGATGTTCGAGCAGGGGTATTCGTGGTTTTTCCGGCCACCAGGCCGAAATAGCCTGCACTAATTTGGTCGCCAGACGGGGAGAGTTGAAAACGCCTCCATTTAATAGAATCGCATCCGGACGGGGCAATGCCCCCGATTCCCCCAATGCGGCAAAAGCAGAGGTCGCATGTGAGCGCAAAAACGATTTAATGTGCCGCGTGATCCCCGGGTCCGCGGCATAGGGTAACCCCAACTCCTGTAAAGCCGGTCGCGCTGTGCGGGACGGGGCCTCGTCGCCAATCGGAAAAAAGCCATCGACAATTACTTCTTCGGCCTCGGCGCGCGTCAGTTGAGCGGAAAGTGCATTCCCCATCAGCCGGCTCCCTTCGGAGAGCAAGGAAACGTTGTAAAAATCCGGAGGCGATACACCCAATAATGCTTCTTTGGCTTCGCGTGACGCCTGAACCAGTTGACTCCATTGGGTCGCGGAGAGCTTGCGGCCTGCCGCCAGAAGTTTCTGCTCCAGACGGCGGGCCAGCGCCGAATCCATGTTATCTCCACCCAGCATCAAATGCTCGCCTACCGCGATTCGGCGCATTAGTGGTCCCTCCGGCGTCATGGAAGTTTGGATTAAAGTGAAATCGCTCGTGCCTCCGCCCACATCAACCACCAGTACGAGACGAACACCTTCAAGCGCCCGGGCAAGATTCTTTTGGTGTCCCGAAATGAAATCGTAAAAAGCGGCCTGGGGTTCTTCGAGCAATGTGAATTTCTCGAAGCCGGCATCGCGCGCCGCGTTGACTGTTAGAGCGCGGGCGACTTCGTCAAACGACGCAGGAACAGTAATGGCTACTTCCTGATCACTCAGCGGCTCTGCCGGAAATTTCGAATCCCACGCACTGCGAATATGCCGCAATAGCTCCGCGGAGGCCTGGACCGGAGAAATCTTCTTCACTTCAGCGCTCGAACCCCAGGGCAATATGGGTGCAGTTCGGTCCACTCCAGAATGGCAGAGCCAACTTTTTGAAGAACTGATTACCCGGCTGGGGACTCGCGCTCCATGCCAGCGGGCAAACTCTCCGACCAACCGCTCACTCGAGCTTTTCCATGGCAAACGCACGGATTCACTGGAGAACTCATGTTCACCGGCCAGGTAGAGGAAAGAGGGAAGCAACGGTTGCGGGCGCGCCTCTCCCGCTCGAACCAATTGCACAATGGGAAAATCCTGAATCGCAGGACTGCTTTTGATCGATGCAAACGCCGCCGCGCAATTTGAAGTCCCTAAATCAATCCCGACAATATATTGAGCATCCGCCATTCGGCTCAAACTGTAGTTGCTCGCTCAGAAAATTCCAACCTTCACAAGCCCGGCGATAATGGCAAAGGAAGAGGATGAATCGGAAAGTCCGATCGATGAATTTAAAAATGCCCTTTTCATAAAAAAACTGACCGCCGAGTGAACGACGGTCAGCCCTACGTTTACCAACCCGAAGATTATACCCTGTCTATGGGACCAGGGAACCGATTACCCGATGGAACGCCTGAGGACCTTTCATCGTGTTGGTATGGACAATCGATACGGAGTCAAAGGGCTGGGCGAGTATCGGAGGATCATTCGTAAACGGCTGGCTCAGATCCGGTGTTGATTGCGATCTGTAATAAACCCCTCGCAGCGTATTGTAGCGAACCTCGTATTGCCCGCGCGCGAGAACTTTTATTCCAACCGATGCATCCGTTATAGACCCATCCCAATAGCGTTTGGC
>JAQGOX010000004.1 GCA_028293365.1 Verrucomicrobiales bacterium
GTTGGATTACACATTTCTCTCGCAGGCGTTGAATTATAGTGCGGCGTTTCAAATGAAACGCACAGGTAGGGAACGGGCCGCTGGGCCGTTCCTTCGCACGCAATGGAACTGATCAATTAAACGCGACCATTGAGCGCACCTGGGGGTTCGAACGGCCTCCAGGAGTTCGTTGCCACGAATGGAGGGCATCCAAATGCGCTCCACACTGTATTTATTTGGTTGCGTTCATAACGCCCGCGCGCGCCGCCCAGCGGTCGGCGCGCTACCTTTCGGACGCGCAGACATTGAAGGGTGACGAGCGTTCGACATTCTGCCGACTTGGCGGCGCGAGTTGCCCTGTAATTCCGGGTGGAGCCTGCCCGCCTGTAACCAACCCTGGATCAATACGTAATTGAGCGGGAATGGGTTCCTGCAATTCTTCCATCTTTTTCCTCATTTGGCCCGGCCTATGCAGATAAGGCATTCAGATATGAAAAAGCCTGGAGAGTTCCTCGTGACCGGGGTGGAAGTAAAACCAATAGAGCGCAGCAGATTCACCCGTCGCGGATTCCTGGGAATGGGGGCCGCAGGGCTGTCTATCGCCGGAGTTCTGCCCCATCTGAGCGCTTCGGATAGAAGCCGGAGCGATCCGGGTCCAGGGAATGCGGGGCTTGATTCCCAGAACCCGGAATCGATGTGGCCGCCAAGCACAGACTCCAAGAGCCTAATCCCAACGTTCAAGTATCCCTTCTCACTTGCGAACAAGCGAGTTTACGAAGGCGGGTGGTCGCGAGAGGTAACAGTTCGCGAGCTTCCAGTCTCAAAATCGATAGCCGGGGTGAATATGAGACTCACCGCGGGAGGAGTCCGGGAGTTGCATTGGCATACAGCGGGCGAATGGGCGATCATGCTTTACGGGGCGGCGCGGATTACGGCGATTGATGCGGACGGCAAGAGTTTTGTCGCCGATGTGAAAAAAAACGATCTTTGGTATTTTCCCAGCGGAATCCCGCATTCGATCCAGGGACTGGAGCCGGATGGCGCGGAATTCATGCTCGTATTTGACGACGGAGATTTTTCAGAAGCCGAGACCGTGCTGCTGAGCGACTCGATGGCGCACATACCGCGAGATGTGCTGGCAAAGAACTTCGGAATTGGGGAGAAAGCGCTGGCGGATCTTCCAAAGCAGGAGTTGTTCATTTTTCAATCAGGTGTTCCCGGGCCGCTGGAGGCTGACCAGAAAGCAGCGGCAGGAGTGTCTGGGAAATCAGCGAACGATTTTGCTTTTCGCACGATGGAGAAGCCGCCGACCCAACGGACAAAGGGAGGGGAAGTGCGGATCGTTGATTCCGGTATTTTCACGGCGTCAAAAACGGTCGCGATGGCAATGGTAACCGTTCATCCGGGCGGCCTGAGGGAGTTGCACTGGCATCCGAACGCTGCCGAGTGGCAGTACTACATCAGTGGAGAAGGCCGAATGACCGTGGTGGCGACAGGCAATCGCGCCCGCACCATGAATTTTCAGGCTGGGGATGTCGGTTATGTGGAAAAAACCTTGCTGCATTATATTGAGAACACCGGCGATACAGACCTGGTCTTCCTGGAGATTTTCAAGAGCAGTTACTATCAGGATATTTCACTGTCTGAATGGCTTGCCCATACGCCACCTGAATTAGTAATGGCGCACCTGCACATAGACAGGACGACATTTGATGCGATCCCCCGAACTGAAACCGTGATAATGGCAGGCTAGAGCTGCATAGATTATGAATGCAACTGAGAACAACGAAAGGTCGCGTGAAATGGCAGGAATTCTACCCGCCCTCCAGATATGCTTTGAATTTGTGGACGGCTCCAGGCGGGTATTCATCCAACACGACCTTGAGACAGCGAACGGAATCCGACGGCAAATCAACCCGTTTCATCTGTTCAATCAAGCACGAATCGTTGTCGCAGATGACTATTCGAAATCGGTTTTTGTCTGCTCTCAAATCAATCGGATCGATTTGATTTTTAACGGCTCAGGGTTTCCCGCAATTCCACCGGATCACGCTGACCTGATCGAATTGGATGAAGCAGAATTCCAGGAACGGGTTCCTCTCAATGAACTGACGCGGCTGGAAAGACGTGATCAACCAAGGCAGGTAGGAGATTTAATGGTTTCGTTCCTCGACCTTATGATGGTGGGTGGAACTCACGTGTACCTGATGAACGAAACACTCGTCAAACTGCCTTTGGAAAATCACTCATTTATGCAACGTCTGCTTTCGAAAGGACCATACTGCATACGGCATCGCGAAGGTGGCATAGGGGTGCTGAACACGCGGAATCTTATTGGCTATACCGTTTATCCAGGAGTCCCCGAGGTGCCAGCGGATACCTGGATGGCACAGCCAGCGCCTTTACAGTAATGAATTGCGAGATGACCAATCGGTTGCAAAGCCTGTGAGTCTTTGGGCCTCGGGAATCGATCCTCTCAAGGCTCGGTTCCGTAGTTCGTCCAGTCGCCGAAACGGTGTTGCCTGACGGATTCCAAAACAAATGTGATTTATGAAAAATAGAATAACCAACCCCCTTCTTATACTGACAATCCTGGTTGCGGCGACATTTTCAGCAGCATTGCAAGCACAGATAGCAGCGCCATCCGCGCCCGCTGGCCAGCAAATCGCAACCATAGACAACGAGCTGATCTGGCCGCGCGAGTTTCTCGACAATGGGACCAAACTAAGTATCTACCACGTCAGCCTCAATCAATAAAACAGCATGAATACAAACAGTCCAAACCGATGGCTGATCGCGGCTGCCGGCGTTGTTATGCAAGTAGCCCTTGGCGCGGTCTATGCCTGGAGTGTGTTTCGAATTCCTTTAATGAAAAGCTACGGATGGACGGTGTCCCAGGTCACGCTGGCTTTCGAACTTGCAATCCTGATGCTTGGGTTTGCCTCATTTGCGGGCGGATTGTGGATGAGGCGGGTGGGGCCTCGGCGGGTTGCTGTCGTCGCGGGACTGTGCTATGGGCTGGGCGTGGTAATGGCAGGGCAGGTCCGAGGTAATTTAGGGCTGCTCTACCTGAGCTACGGCGTATTGGGAGGCATTGGCCTCGGTTTGGGCTACATCGTTCCGGTGGCGACTCTGATCAAATGGTTTCCAGACAAGCGGGGCATGATTACGGGACTTGCCGTTGCAGGGTTCGGGGCTGGAGCTGTCATCACCGCGCCGGTAGCGCAGCGTTTGACATCGTTGCTGGGAGTTTCGCAAACGTTCACGATCCTGGGTCTAATCTACTTCGTCGCGGTTTCGGGCTCGGCCATGTTTATGAGGAATCCGCCGGACGAGTATCGCCCGGCTGGATGGGTGCCGCAGGTCAGCGGACAACAGAAAGTGCTGGTCAAGGACTACACCCTGCGCGAGGCGCTCAGGACCTGGCAATGGTACGGCTTGTGGGCCATCCTGTTTCTAAACACGCTGGCGGGCATTTCAATCATTTCCCAGGCTTCACCGATGGCGCAAGAAGTCACTCATGCCTCTGCAACCGCGGCGGCGGGTCTGGTTGGGATTATCTCAATCGCAAATGGCGCCGGCCGATTACTCTGGGCATGGTCCTCTGATTACATAGGCCGAAACCGGGTCTTTCAGGTTATGTTCATGGCGCAAGCGATTGTCTTTTTTCTGCTTTCGCGAGTGCAAAGTTTCGGAGGATTGGCCGTTCTGGCCTTCATCGTCCTGCTTTGTTACGGCGGGGGATTTGGAACGATGCCGGCTTTCGCCGCTGACTTTTTCGGCGCTCGAAATGTGGCCTCGATCTACGGATTAATGCTGACAGCATGGGGTTTGGCCGGCCTGGTTGGGCCAACCCTAATCGCAAAGGTGCGCCAAAGCACAGGTCATTATACTGGAGATCTTGATCTGATTGCCGGAATCATGCTGTTGAGTACCATTCTCCCATTCGTAATTCGCATCCACCGTGACGAGGTTCCGGAACAACTGGGGCTGCACTTTGCGGGAGGAAAGGGCGCTAAATGAAATTGGCCATAGTAGAGCTAACAGATAGAGCTCGAAAGAATCGCCGAGATTTTGATTCGACGGTCCAGGGCAGCCGACTATGAGCATTTCGTCCCGAAGCCGTACACAGCCGAATGCCTGCTCAAGAATCTGAATGACGTATTGCGCGCGTAATATGAAAAACCAGGCGGAAAACGAACTTTCAATTTTCGGAAGCAGGCGCTCGTTCTTAAAATCCGCCACCGCTGCTGCCGTTTTAGCCGGCACAAGCCCACACACATTGATGGCCGAGACCAAGGAGGGAATGTCCCAGCGGGCGCTGGGGCGGGCTGGAGAAAAGGTCTCGGCCATCGGTATGGGCGATTCTCACATCGGCAACCAAACCGGCGAGGAGAAAAATATAACGATCATCCGAAGCGCAATCGATCGCGGGATCACCTTCAGGGACAACTGGTGAGATTACACTATTCGGATTTAGACAGAGGAAGGCAGAAAGCGAAGGTTGCCCCGGGTCCATTGTTTGATTCGGCCCACAGTCGTCCGCCGTGGGCCTCGATAATCGAACGGCTGATCGCCAAACCCAGGCCCATGCCGTTCGATTTGGTGGTATAGAACGCCTCGAAGAGCCGGACGGCTTCCCCGGTGCGGAGGCCGGTCCCGCAGTCCTTCACGCTAATCCTCACCGCAGGAGGGTTCTCCTGAGTGTCCACCTTTCCGGTAACCTCAATCCTGCGCTCCGACTCCTCCACGCTGCTCATTGCGTCCATGGCGTTTACTACCAGATTGAGCAATACCTGCTGCAGTTGCACGCGGTCACCCAGCACGATGGGGAGATCCGGCGGAACCTGGGTGTGAATTTCCACCCGGCGGGCGGCCGACTCCATCACTGCCAAAGCCACAACGTCATCCACCACATTTCCGAGTCGAAGCGGCGCCTGCTCCGGCGCCGAGCGCCGGGCCATCCCCCTGACGCGTTCGATGATCGCGCTGGCCCGCCCGGCATCACTTACCATCTCCGCCAGGGCTTCCCGCGCCTCCTCCAAGTCTGGAGTTCCACCCGGCACCAGACCGAGACAGGCGTTGGCGTTATTAACGATGGCAGTGAGCGGCTGATTCAGTTCATGGGCGATGGAAGCGCTCACTTCCCCCAACGTCGTTATGCGTGTCACACGGGTGAGTGCCGCTTGCGCGTTCCGCAAAGCTTCCTCCGCCAGCTTCCGTTCAGTCTCGTCCACCTCGGTGCCAACGTATTCGATGACCTCGCCCGGGCGATTGAAAACCGGATGGCCTATGCCATGGATGTATTTGACTGTTCCATCGGGCAGCAAGAGCCGGTGATGGTCCTCGTATTCTGTTTTTTCGAGTGCCGCTTTCCGCAAAACTTCCATCATGCTGTCGCGATCCTCCGGGTGAACTCGCTGCAAGAATGTCGCGGCGGCCGGCGGCCCCTGCTGCGGATCTAATTCAGCAATCCGGAACATTTCCTCGGACCAGTAAATCGCCTTCTCCGTGGCAGGGTTGTAGGCCCAACTGCCCGTCTTGCTTAGCTTCTGCGCCTCAGCCAGGTAAGCTTCGCTGCGGCGCAGAGCTTCCTCGGCCCTTTTGCGTTCGATACCCTGTGCGATGCCGTCAGCAATGAACGCGAGAGTATCGAGTGTGCCTTGAGTGAGCGTTTTTCGGGCGAACATACCCATAACGCCGACGACCCGATCCTCGACCACGAGCGGGTAGCCGGCAAAGGAGATAATATTTTCATTCCTGGCCCACTCCCTGTCACTGACCAGCGGATCGTTTTGGACATCATTGGTCAGATACGCTTTTCTTTCTCGAGCAATGTGACCGATTTTCAATTCGCCCAGCGGAATTCGACTGTGATGGCCATCCATGCGGGTGTACATTCCGGCGCTTGCCTGCAACTCTAATGCCCGGCCATCGCTGTTGAGTGTCCAGATGCGGGCAAAGGCCGCATCGAGATACCGAACCACCGTCTCGACGCATTTATGCAAAATCCCGCTCAAACTATCTTTGCGTGTCAAGGCTGTTCCAATTTCTTCCCGCACGACAGCGAGGTGCGTTCGCTCGGCCATCGCCGCCTGCAGCCCCTCCTCTGCCCGTTTGCGGTCCTCGATATCAATACCGGTTCCATACCACTTGACGATGTTCTTCTGTTCGTCGCGCAACGGCACGTTTCGGACGAAAAACCAGCGATAGGTCCCGTCTTTCCGTCGCAGGCGCAACTCACTGTCGTTACCTCTCCCGCTCTCCAGCGCCACGCGCCAATCGGCGACGAACCTGTCCCGGTCATCGGGATGGATTACCGTTTCCCAGTTCCATCCCATGGCATCCTCCAAGGGCGAACCGGTGAACTCCTGCCATCGCTGGTTGACGAAATCGACGGTCCCGTCAGGCAAGGTGCTCCAAACATGGGCCGGGACCGTATTGATGACGTCACGAAGCGCTTTTTCACTCCGGCGGGCAGACTCTTCGGCGCGCTTGAGAGCCGTCACATCCAATCGCCGGGCTTCCTGCAACGCCACGACAGCCTGATTCGCGGCCACGCGCAGCAAAAGCATCTCGATCTGCGTCGGGAAATCGGCCCGCTTCGAACAGACGATGAGCATGCCGATTTCCTCCAGAAGCCCGAGGCGAAACGGGGCGATCCTGACTTCGCCGTCTCCGACCGGATTCGGCACAGTTACAGGCGCGTTAGCGAAGTTGTGCGTCAACCAGGGGTTGAGGAACCGGCCAATTTCCGACGGTTCGGCCGGCGGACTTCGACGTTGAGCCAACCGGACAAACTCAATTGGGGAGCCATTGATGGAATCGCTCAGACGCGCGAAGGCAAAGTCCAACGACAACATACGCACCAGCACATCGAGCAGCGTGGCAACGATCTGCGAGGAGCCTTGCCCGCTCCAGATGGCTGGAAGCGCCTGAACGCTGACCAGATCATTAATGCAAATTTGCAAACGCCTGATCTGGTCGTCACATGTTGATTCATTTGCCATGACCAATTCATTTTTCCAACAACGAACGGTGGCAACCTGCAGCGCGACGATAGGCCACTTGCTCTCGGCGGGTCTGGAGCCGCCCTGCTCGTTCAACCCTTAACGGTTATTCCGTGCTAATAATGCCGCCTCTTAAGGCAGCCCGTATGGGTGCCAGGGTGGATAGTTTCAATTCGCCGCCGTCGTTGAGACTTCGGACGGGGCGCGCCGCGCGCGCAGTTCTTGTAGAAATTGGTCTGGTGGGACGTAGAACGGGTTCTCCTGGAGGATCCCGCCAATTATGATCATCGGATGGGTGCGCATGATATCCAGGATGAACGCGGCGCTGTGTTTCGACAGGTCGTAGATGCAGATCACCGGATCACGCGTGCGAGGTGTTCGATTGAAATTCGATTCGTACCGAAGCAACTGGCCGGCATCGTCGCGCTCCCAGGCCATGTGAGCAATCACCCGCGTGCGCTGATAGCCCCGTTGCACTGCACCTTCCAATGCCGCGCCCCACTGGGCGATCGTGCGTGCCTCGTCGAAGCGCCCGTCCGCGAAATAGAAGTCGTTCCAGTCGCGGAGTTCGAGCTGGCCTTTCTCTTCGACCGATGCCGCGTCAATTCCCGCCGTTGCGAGCTGGCGCAGGTGCGTTTCGCGCTGAGCAGGATCCACGATGTGAAAGGCGCGCTCTCCTCTTTCCAGACCCTCCTTGATGAACGGTAGCAGCACGCGATACTTCTCCTCGGAAGTGTTGAAGAACGCGCAGATGTGCCTTTGGAGGCCGAGCTGCGATCCGGCGAAACAGATGGGCTTTTCGGCGTTGTTTTCGATCGCATTCATGACGAACTAAATTCTA
>JAQGOX010000029.1 GCA_028293365.1 Verrucomicrobiales bacterium
ATTGGATGAAGGAATCGTAGGCCTCACGGAACCTAAAACCGCCGAGAGAAAAATGATTGAGGTTATAACAGGGTGACGGGCAGCACCAAGTCCGGCGCTACCCATACGATGCCCGGAAAGAAGGAACAAAACCGGCGGCCGGGACATCCGCCGCCCTACCCTCAGAATAGCTTCGGTAACAAACGGGACCGCCATCGCTCCGAGTCCCAGCTACTCCCTCTGTTGCATTCCCTTTTTCTGCAACTTCAGGATAGTGTAATTTGCCTGCCCTCCGATTAGGTTGATCGTTGACTCATGCGAATTCTCTCTCAGCGGTAATTCGTATGATTCGTCGACAATCGAAAGCGGTAAGCTGAAAGGAGGCAGCTCCTTTATTAACGCTCTGCCGTTTCGATCTGTGTTCGCGGAGAAAAAACGTTTCTGCGGTTCCGTTGAAACGAATTCCTTTCCATGAAACACCTCCAGTGAGCGATAAAAATCGGAAGCGAAGATCGTGGACCAGAA
The DNA here is from genome assembly GCA_028293365.1 of Verrucomicrobiales bacterium. Taxonomy (GTDB): domain Bacteria; phylum Verrucomicrobiota; class Verrucomicrobiia; order Limisphaerales; family SXQI01; genus JAQGOX01. The sequence continues at coordinate 505 of JAQGOX010000029.1, forward strand.
AGTTGCCCACTGGGTGTTTGGCCAGAATACCACCTCCACGTTCGCTAAAGGCTGCCCGTCGCCGTTCGTGAGTCGAATGTCCGCCGTCGCGCTTGGTCGCATCGCGACACTCACCTCCAGATCTTCATTAAGGGACCAGGTAATCGGCAGAACGAATGATTCCCTATTAGTCGGATTCCTGGAAAGGTAACCAGCCCCAGAGGGGCGGCATAATTGCAGCCCAGGGCAAAGGCGAATCTGAGAGCCGACGCCCTGGGTAATCAATCCACAAATTAACCTTTCCCCTTTCCATTCCTGTCATAGCCTGTGGGCTGATTGATCTCTTTCCGCGCCACGGTGCACCCGAATTCCGTTACACAGGATCTAATCCATTACACGAGTGTTCGATCGTATAGAAAAAGAACAACAAGAATATCCCAGTTCACTAACGGGGTTTCCGAGCATACCGTTTAATTTGAGTGCCATCCAGGACTAACCAGGACTAACGACTTATTAGAGCAGCCACCCCGGAAAAAACCTTGCCTTCACCGCCAAGTTTTGCATTGATGGAATGCATGAGAATCGGCTTTTGGCGCGCAGTGGTGGCGATGCTTGCTTTCGCGGTAATCAGTTCTTTCGGCGCATCCGATTACCTGCTGGTGATTGACGGCATTCCCGGAGAATCAGCAGATTCCAAACATCCCGGCGCAATTGTGGTGCAAAGTTTCACCTGGGGCGTAACACAGGTGTCCGGCAAACCGACCTTCAGCGATATCACCTTTACGAGGGTCATCGACAAAAGCTCCCCTCTGCTCTATTTGAATTCCGCTGGTGGAAAAACGCTGAAGAAAGCGACGCTCTTCGTCCGAAAAGCATCCGACACTCCGCTGGAGTATTACGTTATTATTCTAACGGACGTAATCATCACGAGCGTTCAAACAGCAGCTTCCGGAAGTGGCAATCCCAACGAGAGCTTCTCGCTTAATTTCGGGAAAGTTGAAGTAAACTACACCCCGCTGAAGGCAGATGGATCTTTGGATCTCGCTGGGGCCACGCGTTTTGGGTGGGATACGCGGACGAACGTGCCTTTCTGAACCCGCTCCTCGTTTCAAATGAGACTATTATGGGCTGCTCTGCTTTGCTTCACTGCAATGCCTGCGGTATTCGGCGGGCAAATTTATCTCCGTCTCGACGGCATTCCCGGCGAAGCGGCGGACGTTGGACACTCTGAATGGATTGAGATTCAAAGTTTTCAGGAGGGAGTCTCGCGTCCAATCAGAAGTCTGAGCCCCGCGTTCTCGGCGATTTCCTTGACGAAGTTTCTGGATAAAGCGACTCCCGCGCTGGCGCTTCACGCAATTAACGGCCACCCGATTGCTTCGGGAAGTATTGAAGTGTTGCGATCCGGCGCTACGCAACTGCGCTTCCTCCAGGTTAAACTTACAAACATCACGGTCCTGGCCTTAAGCGAAAAGGCCGCCGCGGGGAATCTGCCGACCGATTCTTTCAGTCTTAATTTTAGCACGGTGGAATGGACTTACACCCAATTCGACGCGGGTGGCAGACCCTTAACCAACATCATCTGCTCCTGGAATCGCCAAACCGGAACCGGCGTCGGCGGCGAACCAATTCCAGACCAGGACGGTGACGGTTTGCCCGACGATTATGAGCGGCTCTATGGGTTGAATCCCGCATTGAATGACGCGGACGCTGATGCGGACAATGACGGCGTCAGCAATATCGACGAATTTCGCGCAGGCACCTTTCCGAACCGTGCCGATTCCGTGTTTCGCGTCACGGGACGGCGCACCGCTACCGGTCAGGTGGTTTTGAATTGGAATCCCGTCGCGGGAAAAACCTACAGCGTCTTATCCGCTTCCAGTCCGGAGGGACCATATACTTTTGTGCGCGAGCTCGACGACGCCAGTGTGGCGCGCGGCGAAGTGACCTTCGAAGCGGTCACGCCCAGGCTCTTCTATATTATCGAGGTGCAGTAAAGAGGCGCTTATTCCTTCAAGCTCTGCTCACCCGTAGTTTCCTACCCCGGTTCAAACACGCTAAACCCAAGCAAAGAACGATAAAAAAAATTCCATTCTCGAAGAGCAGGCAATAACTAGCGGAACTCAGGTCGAGAGACACAGATCCGATTAGCTCTCCGCGTGCTCCCCCGCCTCCGCGTGAGATCGCTCCCTGTTCCATTTCCAATTTTACTGAACCCATCTTTCTGATATCGCCCGAGCTTGGTTCATTGGTTCTACTGGCCTCGTTTTGAAAAGTCGGACATGCCCTGGGTTAGTCACCATTGAATGAAAACAATCTACAACAAAGGACGAAGGGGTTCGACCTTAAGCCGTCGTCTCAGCGAGATGATGAACACTTTCATTTTTTGCATCCAGGGGTGGGATAACGATCCACGAGAAATTCACACGATCCCGGAAGTGCGACGTCCTTATTCAGCTTTCCACGAGCTTGGCCTACTGGCTTTATTTTCTGCAATCTCGAAACGGATACATTGCGATCCACGGCCATATGTTGTCTCATGGAAGGCAGACCGTTCCCACACGTCAACGGAAAAAGAGCTTACTCCTTTGGGAGAATTCTAGCCGATTCCAAAGCCCCAAAGGGGCGGCATAATTGTAGCCCAGGGCAAAGGCGAATCTGAGAGCCGACGCCCTGGGTAATCAATCCACAAATTAACCTTT
>JAQGOX010000044.1 GCA_028293365.1 Verrucomicrobiales bacterium
ATAACCGGTTGCATTCGGGTCCGCTGGCCAACTCAAAGTAATTTGGGCCGGAGCTGCTTGAACGATTGCGCTTGCCTGGATGGCGTAAAATTTTGGATCGGTTTCGGCAAAACCAGTTGTGGTAATGATTGCGGTTAATAGAAACGCAACTGTTCTGATGGCGTAATATAATTGTTTCAAATTGAATCGGGATTTGCGTGTGGCCCACGACATTGTAACAACGATCCCGGCCCGAACCCTCGGTTGAATCGGCTCAATCTGGCGTGGCTTGGCTGAGATAAGTGCGACACGCTGCCTTAAAACGTGAAGAACTCTTCGTCAGATTGTGCAGGCGGGGAATAGCAGGGGGGATGCCAGATTTTCGAGCTGGGAGTATTTTGTGCTGCCCCATTAAATTGACCTGAATCGAGTATAGGGAATTGTATGAGGCACTCCAAAGAAGAAGACGATGATCAGCGTGGCATCAAACCCCAAATGGCAATGAATACGGATTTACGTTCGCCGAATTGTCCTGTTTTTGGACGGTAAGGGTCCCTCGCTGCTAAAAGTGAGACACCTTGCGTTTCGCAGTGGTAAGAAATCAGTATGGAGGGCCGTTAATTTAACGGAGGGGAGTGGGTGATTATCGGACCTGAATCAATTGTTGAACCGGAAGTTTATTCGGATCGATTGCGACCTGGGTGAAGAGATGGTTTAAGAGTATGAATATATCGCGGTTCCAGGTATTTGTTTGGGAATTATCGGCGATTTCGTACTTCTTCCCTTTGTAGGTGATATCGACTAACCGGGTAGCGGGATCGTTTCTTACTTTGGCGTCAAAACGAAGGATAGGCTGCCTTTCGGAAAGGGGCAGTAACGCCCTGCCATTTCCGGCCACTCGATCGTAGGTTTGGTACTCCGTAGCCAGAGCTGTTAAAACTCCTTCAAATGTCCGCAGCTTTAGGGTTGTTACGGGTATAGTGTTCGTTGGGAGGCCCTCGGGATGGGCTGCGGCCCATTCTGATTCCGGTTCCAGTTGGTATTCGGGCTGCTTGATTAGTTCAGCGATTTTGAGTGCGGCAGTCGGCTGGAAAGCAAAACCCTGACCGGTAGCGTCGGTGCCAACTGAGAGCAATTCGTCTTTTTGTAATTCGCGGTAGAGCCCGGCTATACGAAGAAAGTTTCGATAGTTTTCCTGTCGTTCAACGTCGATGATATTGCGAATCGTTATGGTTTTGTTAGGCTTGCCTGGTTGCCCGTAGGTTACTTCGATTGCACGAACCATTGTCCGCATCAATTGATCAACCGGACATCCCTGATCGAGCAGGTTGAAAAAGATTTTCGAATTGATCGGTGCGAAAATCGCATCCGCATAGGTCGTGCCCGCCAGGGGTGTGAATGTGAACGTGGGTGTCTCCGCTCCGCTCAGGCTGAGATTACCTCCTCCGGTCAAACCCTGTGTCAGAATATTAGGGCCGATTTGATTGTTATATCGTGAGGAGGAGACATTGCCACCGCCCGCGGCACTGAAGGAAAAAGTAGCGTTGATCAAACCCATTTGCAGAAAGTAGGCGGGATGACCATTAGCTTTTCGGGCAAGATTTAACAGCATCTGCTCGTTGACCGTAGTGGCATAGGCCTCGGAGTATTGGTGGAAACTCGTTTTAAGCGCTTGCGGCCCGCGACAGGCGGATAAGCCCGCCGCGAGCGGAACAGCGAGGCTGCATAGAAAAATATGTTTCTTCATTTTGACCCGTGGGAGGTTCCAGTTCTTTCGGCTGCTGATACGGCCAGAGTATGCCGTGCGCAAGCCGCGCTCCAAGCCTATTCTGGCAGAAGCGGTAGCCGGAATTTTGAATAGGCGTTTTAATAATGAAATTATATCCACACCGGCACTTGGAAATGCCGATTCTTCTGCTATGTCTTGGTTGAGGAGAGAAGTGCGCGAGATTCAGCGGTGTGATCGGTTATACGGAGATTGCCAATTAAAAGGGTTAAATGGACTTAAAACATTCCGAAACAGTTCCCGAAAGTGCCACGTTGCTCTCGCCGGACATCGAGCAACGGCTGATGAAGTTTATCGAGAAAAAGGATTTTAAAAAGGGTCTTTTGGCACTCGATCTTGATGGGACAGCGTTAATTGAAGATCGCGGGAAAATATCCATTCCTCAATCTGTTGGATCAGGCGTTAAAGCGATCCACGCACTTAAGCAACCAGTGGTTCTGAACACATTGCGATTTCCGTTGTCGGTCATTTGGACCGTTGGGGAAGCATGGTATAAGATCGTCGAGCAACCCATTCTCACCGTCCTTTTGAATGGTTCAGTGCTCGGCTATATCAAACGCCGTGGGGTTACCCTTGAATACGAAGAACTGGCGGCTTATCCGCTCACGAACGAGGATCTGGGAGTCATGATCGATGGGATTTCCGAGCTGATCCGCGGCGGGATCCAGGATATTCTGCTGTTCTTTTATTCTCAGGACTGGCGTGCCGGCGAGACTCTGTGGACACCGAATCCAGCAAAAGTGTCTGACCTTCGCTTGAAATATCGAAGCGCCTCGAAAGTGCATTCCGGCTCGGTGGAGGAATTGCGTGGATGCCTGGCTGCAACGTCCATTTACATGGCGTCGCTGCAAATTGACCGGCCGGAGGATACGTTAATGGCCTATCAGCATAGCAAGCGAAGCAGTTTCTTTACAAAGAAGGGGGTTGATAAGGCTTCCGGGTTGCGCGAGATCGCAAAAAAATTCGACTTGTCTCTGCCTGATTCTCTTGGGGCAGGCGATACCGAAATGGACACTTTTCTCTCTGAGGTCGGGCTTGCGCTGGTGGTCGGGCCCGCGAAGCTTGATTACAAAGGTCATTTCGACACGTTGCGAATAAAGCATCCCACCGAGCTCGGACAATGCATCGGGCGTTTCGCGCAACTGGCGGGCCAAAAGGAAAAACCATGAGCCGGCGCCCGAAAGTTACTGAAAAATCCGCGGCGGCCGTTCTTCAGTATCATTTCCAAAAGAAGCCAAAGAAAATTCGGGAGCTTCATGGCGGTCTTGTTAATTTCGTTTTTGAAGCAGAGGTCGAAAAAGATCGGTTGATAGTGCGGATTTCTGAGGAGCCAGCGAAGCTGCAGGTATATCTCAAGGAGCAATGGGCCGTGGGAAAAGCGCGTGAAAAAGGAGTGCCGACTCCAGATATTCTTGAAGTCAGTACCGAAGCGATCGGAATGCCGTATATGGTTTCGCGCAAGAATGTGGGGAAGGCCGCGCACCTTTACCCTAACAGAATCGACATCTGTCGTCAGATGGGTCGATATGCCGCAATAATCAATTCGATTCCAACCTCTGATTTCGGCGAGGTTTTCGATTGGTCTCGAAACAAGTTGTCGCGGAAGAAGACGTGGACGGAATATCTGCAGAAGGAATTAAATGGTTCCGGTCGAATTGAGTTCTTTGAAAAAGAGAAACTCATTTCGAAAGCGGCTGCGATAAAGCTAAAGGCGCAGTTGGTGCGGGCGAATCGCCTAACAAACAAGCCGAGCCTCAATCATGGCGATATTCGGCTGAAGAACGTTCTCCTGGATGAGAAGGGCCAGGTTTCCGTTATCCTTGATTGGGAGGAATGCACCTCAAATCTTGCCCCCTGGTGGGAGCTCTCAATCGCTTTGCACGACCTTGGTATCGATGAGAAGGAGGCTCTCCTGCAAGGGTACGGAATCTCGTTTGAAGAGTTTTCCGCAATGGTTCCCACCGTTAAATTGTTGAATATCCTCAACTATTGGACCGCAATTTCAGAAGCTCATCGCGCCAAAGATAAAAAGCGTCTCGAGTCTCTCGCGCTGCGTTTAAGCGGTGCTCTGGATTTGTTTTCAATCGGGTGAGCGAGTCGTTGAATGTTTTTTCCGCATGATGAGCCGGTCTGGATCCCTGGAAGGGCACGCTTCAGGATGTTTCACGGATTTCCGGCCAAAGGGGCTTTAAATCCAGATCCTCCAGGGCCATCGATTTAATTCTGGTGGCGTGGCCTGTTTTCATCGCTCTTTTGAGCCATTTTCGGGCTTGATCAAGCTGACCCATTTGGGCTGTGTAGCAGGCTAAATTATATGGGATCGTTTCGCATTGGGGAAAACGCTCCACAATAGGTTGAAGAGTTTCAAATGCCTCCTGCGTTTGTTTTAATTCGTGTAATGCATACGCAAGATGGATCCAGCCAAGTGGTTCGTCGGGTGTCAGGTCTCGAAGCGTGCGTGCGAGATCAACGGCTTCTTCCCATTTACTCCCGGAGGCGAGAATGTTCCAACGAACATTCAAAACTTCCGGATGTCCATGCAACGAGGGTTCGACCATTTCCAGTTCCCGCGTCGCCTCGGCGGCGTCTCCCAGCTCAATCCAACCCGACGCGGCCAACACGTGGTGACTATCGGGAGCTTTTATTTGCGGCTCAGTCATTCGCTTGTCTTTTGCGCTGAATTTGCCACTCGCATGGCGTTTCCGGCCGGCGCTTTCTTCACGCAACGAAATCCATTCGAATCCATTGTAAGGCAAATATCGGTAAAACCTGCCTCATCGCAATTGCGAACCCATGAGGTGCAATTGTCAGCTTTACTCGACCACGAACCGCCGCGCAGAACACGCTTCTCCCCTTCGGCAGGTCCGCGCGGATTCTCTTTGGGACTGGTTCGGTAGTATTTGGTTCCGTAAAAATCATTGCACCATTCCCAAACATTTCCGCTCATGTCGTACAAGCCAAACGCATTTGGCGGGAAGTGGGCCACTGGATGCGGCTTGGATTGGGAGTTACCGTCAAACCACGCGTTGGCTTTCAATTCGTCGATCCGTTCGCCGAAATAAAAACGATTGGTCGATCCGGCGCGGCACGCATATTCCCATTCCGCTTCGGTCGGCAAACGGTATCCATTCGCGTCGAAATTGCATTCCCAGGTCTCCGGATTGTAGCAGGGCGTCAATCCTTCCTGCGTGGAACGGAGATTGCAGAACTTGACCGCGTTGCCCCAATTCACCTGTTCGACGGGATTCTTTGGATTCTTTTGGCGCGAAGGATTCTTCGCTGTTAGTTTTTCATAAATTTCCTGGGTCATCTCGGACTGATCCATGAGGAAGGCATCCACCTGGACTGGATGCGCCGGTTTGGCATCAATCGGACCTTCGCTCACACCCATGGTGAATGCCCCTGCCGGAACGATTACCATCTCCATGCCGCACGCGGTTTTCGTCGTCCCATGAGCCGTTGAAGCTGCGTTGGTTTCAGTCGCTTTTGATTGGACGATAGCCTTGTCGCCGCAGCCGGTCAGTGAAATCAGTGCCAGACAAAGTGTCGCGGCGGTTAGGAGTTCAGGTATGCGCATAATGCTCGAAATCACGGTTCGAAGAAATAGAGGGACCGGCGCGGTTCCCATCGGGTGGGCTGGCGCAAGACAGCGTGAGATTGGTCCCAGATGAATTTTGCAACGATTGCTTTTTCCGGTGAGGCGTCACAGTTTAACGCTGCGGTCTGCGCGAGTCTTAAGACGGCTCGATTGTAGCGGCGGCAAAGATCATCCTGCGCTCCCGCGGGGCTGCGCACATCGAGGCTCCCGCAATCAAAGCCATCACCTTTACCCTGTTCGAGCAGTTTTTTCATTGAGTCAGTCTTTGCCTGTACGGTTACGAGAGGGGTGGCATAAACTTTCGCGGCTTTCGCTTGCGCTTCGTTCACGATCGCTTCCAACTCGTTCAGGTAAGGACGCAATTCCGGCGAGTTAACCTTTTGGTCTGCGAGATACGTTTTTATTTGTGTGAACGAGGCCCCATATTGATCCACTCGTTCGCGAATCCCGCGGATGAACTCAAACAGATGCGTCGCCAGGTTTACTCCAACGGTGCCTTTTTCTTCCTGCTTGATGTGGGAGAGACGTGTGGTCGTCGCGCACACGGGCCGGTCATACATGAATTCATCCGGAGTGGTATAATTCAATTTGCGAATTCGGTTCGCGTCGAAATCAAGCAGGGCCGCCGCTTTTTCTTTTCCCAGCGAAGCCTGCAGCACCTCAACGGGTGAAGTGAGATCGGCAGCAGCCGGTTCCAGGAAGTAGATCAAAGCGTCCCCGTTTGGACTGAAGCTTTTTTCGAAATGAACGACTGTATGAGAACCGTCGAAATAAAACGGATAATGATTCCAATCTTCGAACCAGACTCCCCACATACGCGTTTTCATATGTGCGATCGGAAAAGAATAACTCATGTAAGGATGGTTGAAGGAAGGTTCCCCGCCGGGGCTAACGAAGAAATGTCCCATCCACCGAGCCTGAAACGGCTGCGTCCAACCAATCTGAGTGTAATCAGCGAGCCAGTCTTCCTGCAACGGCTCTTTGTGCCAAATTCCTGGATGATCCGCGAAAGAAATTGCGAATCCGCCTTGGTCAGTCGCGATTGAAAGCGAATCGAACATCCGGTTTTTGTCATTGCCCGAAAGGCCCAGGCTTGCTGCCTGATTGTCAGAATCCCAGCTCGCAGTCATCATGCTGTCGTTTCCATCGATCAATCCGACAAACCATTGAGTGGACGGAATCCGCACCTCCCCGGTTGATGAATACCTGGCGGGTGTATAACAAATGTCCGAGCCGACGAACGAAGGGAGTATGCCATAGCGCATGGAACAATTTCGGATCTGAAATTGCGGAATTTCAGTTGCCTCTATCCGGACGATTCCGTTCTGCAACCAGGCCGTATAAGAATGTTTGGTGTCCTCGGAAACGACTCGAATGCCGGTCCGATCACCCGATTTAATTGAAGAGCAGGTGGTCGCTTTGAGGGCAGGGGATGGAACGACTCTGCCTCGAACCTTTAGGTCGGAACCATGAGCCGTATATAACACCAAACTTCCATCCTCTTTGCTTAGCGTGCCAGCGAGTTGCCCTGATTGAAAAACAGGCACACCGTCGAACCTGTGCGAATCTTCAGCGATGGAAGTCCAGTGGTTTTTGGCGCTCCAGTCGAGGTTGTTGATTGGCTCTTTCGCTTCCCAGAGCGCGAGGGTGGCTGGGGCCGCCGGTTGATACCGCACCAATTCAAAGTCGTCAGCCAGGAGTGGCGAGGCCATGTCTGAGCCAGCACCGTGATAGATTCTGTATTCCGGGGACATGCCTCCAAGTGAAAGCGTTAGTCCACCGTTCCGATCCAGCACACAGAACGCCTCTATTTGGGTCCATTGCCCTTTTGGAACGGAGATCTCGGAATAGTTGTAGGCCGCCCAGGGCCGAGCAGGATCTTGAAGAATGAATGCCAGCCGTTGTTCCGCTTCGGATTTGACCCAGCAGCGAGCCAGGTAGGCCCCGGCTTGCACGGAGGAGACTGATTGTTCCACAGCGCTGCGTTTTGGGATCGCAATGGCGTTTGCGCCCTTGTGCGCCCCCGTTTCAGTGAGCTTTGTCTTATCAGCAGAGTCTTTTACGGTTCTCCAGCCAGGAGGACTTGCCGGGTCTGCCGCAGCCTCTTCGAACCCTTCATTGCGCAACAAATTTACCGCGGGTGAAGCAAATGCCCGATTGGCGTATGGTTCGAGCGAAACTACTGCCAGAAGGCCAAGGATGGAAAAAATGCCGGGTCGGGTGTGAGACGCCATCGAAGTTGACTTCATAGTTGCGATCTTTGTTTGGAAAGTGGTTGCAGCGATTGCCGAACCGCCTCGTTTATGATCCATTGGAAGCTCTCAAAGGCCGATTTAAGTGTCAATCGGCGAGTTATGGGATTGATGGAATTCGCGAGCGGCTTGACCCCTTGAAATTCACTGAGGCAATTCACCCTAAAGGCCAGTTGTTGCATTGAAAGCAAACCGCGCGTCAGTCGCTTCTGAGTCAAACCGATCTTATTAACGATATTTGTTTGATTTGGAGTGGCGCGTTCATTAGAACTTCGCGGCCAAACCGATGAGACGCCGTATTGAAATCACCAACCTCACGGCTTTGCGGTTTTTCGCGGCATTGTTAGTGTTCATCGATCACTTCACAATGCTTCCGGGACCGAATCGCTTTGAATATGTTCGCGACTGCGGCGCCGTTGGAGTTTCAGTTTTCTTTGTGCTAAGTGGGTTTATTCTTACCTATAACTACATCGATCTGGATTGGCAGAATCGCTTTCGTTTTTCGGCGAAGGAGTTTTACATTGCGCGCGTGGGACGCATTTATCCATTACACTTTCTCGCCGCATTGTTCGCGCTTCCTTTGGCTTTGAACAGCATCACGGCGCGCCTGATTCCGGCTGCATTGCCGGCGCATTTGGCTTTGGTGAATATGTTTTTCCCAATCAAGCAATTGGGGGCGCCGCCCAACAAGGTGGCATGGACGTTAAGTTGCGAGGTTTTCTTTTATTTGCTGACACCGATGTTGTTTTGGTTTTTGAATAAGTTTTCCATTTCCCGTCGCGGTTTCGGTGTGGGCGTTTCGTTCTGGATTTTGGGTGAAGTGATTCTTTTCAACGCGATTCCGGATTGGCAACCCTATTTTCATAATTACGGCGTCTTTAGATTTTGCGATTATTTGGTCGGGGTTTGGCTTTGCCTGCTTTTCACTGAAAAGAAAGGAATGAGGCTCGGCGGAGGAATGGTTTTCCTGGCTATTTCTCTCATCGCGGTTGCGCAGATGCTTCCCTCGGCTGCGGCGACGTTCGTCCCAATCGCGATTCTATGGTTGCCTGGGGCCGCGCTGATTGTGTTGGCCCTGGCCTGTTTTGACGGAGGCGTGAATAAAGTTTTGGCTCGACCACTGCTTTTGCTGCTCGGAAACGCAAGCTTTGCGCTTTATTTGTTTCATGAAGCCGCATTTCGGTACCTCAAAGTATTGCTGGATATGAAGAGGATTGTTCTATCTGGTGCGTTGATGGTTTTGGTCTTTTTAATCACATTTTTGATTTTTCAATTTGGCGCCGTTTGGCTGCACAAACGGTATGAGGTGCCATTACAGCGATGGACCAAGGCTCGCCTGGGAAAAATCTTCCTTGGCTGATTTGATTCCGCTATTCGATCGGGCGGTGCCGAAACGGCGCTGTAAATTTTGCCGGACGTGGGCTAATCAACGCCAATTAAATCGGCTGGGAGGATTTCATTCTTGTATAGGCGTCCAAAGCAACTTCTCTGGCAATGGAATGGCTCACAATTGGTTTGGGGTAGTTGCCTCCGAGGTCGATTCCGGCCTGTGCCAGAATCTGACTTGGTGCTTCCCAGGGACGATGGAGCCACCTGTCATTCAACCTGCCAAGCTCGGGGCACCATTGTCGAACATAGCCACCGTTTGGATCGAACTTTTCCCCTTGAAGAACCGGATTGAATATACGGAAGTACGGGGCGGCATCCGCGCCGCAGCCTGCCGACCATTGCCAGCCCAGTGTGTTCTGTGCAAGATCGGCGTCCACCAGTGTATCCCAAAACCATCGCGCTCCGGCTTGCCAGGCAATTAGTAAATCTTTGACCAGGAAGCTGGCAACGATCATGCGTACGCGATTGTGCATCCAGCCGGTCGCCCACAATTCGCGCATGCCCGCGTCGACGATCGGATATCCAGTCTGGCCTTTTTGCCAGGCGCTGAGCCATGCAGCATCTTCGCGCCAGGGGAAGTGCTTGAAGTTGGTTCGCAACGGCTCGGCAGGTGTTTGGGGAAAGTGAAAAAGCAAATGATGTGCGAACTCCCGCCATCCCAATTCGGTAATGAACTGGGAACTTCGCCAGGCCCCTTCATCGGAATTCGACGGTTTCGCATTTCGCACTGCATGCCAGATTTGCCTTGGGCTGATTTCACCAAAATGCAGGTGCGGCGAGAGGCGGGAAGTCCCGGCAATATCGGGACGATTTCGCCGTTTTGAGTAATCAGAAAATTCTTCAGTTAGAAAGCGTTTCAGATTCGCTTTGGCACCGGTTTCACCCGGCTGCCAGGCGGTACGAAGCCCTTCAGCCCATTTGGTTTTGGGGTCCAGTTTCAAGTCATCCAATAGAATGGAATCGGGCCAATTCGTTGGGATCGGCAGCTTTATTGGGGCTGGCAATGGCTCTGTTGGTTCTGGTTCGGCTAAACAGCGCTTCCAGTAGGGCGTGAAAACTTGAAATGGTTTTCCAGCCT
>JAQGOX010000054.1 GCA_028293365.1 Verrucomicrobiales bacterium
GTCCTCGAAAACAATTGGGGATTCAGCGAAAGAACGACTCAAGAAAATCGACCGGCAGCCAGCAGCCAAACGAGGCGCTTAGGAATCGCTTAATTGAAACACTATCCCTCTTCAACGAACGAAAAAGGATAGTTTTTCTGATGGAAAATCGACTTCGGACAGCCGAAACCCGTGAGTCAATTACTTCTCCAAGACCCAAATATTCCGATAAAAAACGGGATTGCCGTGGCCTTGTAATTGGAAAGGACCGCCTGAAGCATCTTCATTTTTTCCATTGCCCGGGGTGTGATCCTTTAATTCCAGATTGTCGTGAATAACAACCCCATTGTGTTTAATGGTCACTTTCGCGTTTTTCGTTTTCTTGCCGTCGCCATCGAACTGCGCGGTGGTGAAATCAATGTCATAGGTCTGCCAGGTCAACGGCGGGAAGCACATATTCACAGCCGGTTTGGCCTGGGTGTAGATGCCGCCGCATTCGTTGTTCTCACCTTTCAGGCCAAATGAATCGAGCACCTGAACTTCGTAACGATCCTGCAGGTAGACGCCACTGTTGCCGCGGTCCTGACCACGACCGAGAGGCTTGAATGGGAGGAGGAATTCGAAGTGAGCGGTGAAATTCTTGAATTCCTGTTTTGTTTTGCAACCCGCAGCGAGGAAATGTCGTTCATCCATATGTCCGCCGGCCCAGGCTTCGGCGCTGGTGCCGTCAAACAAGATTACCGCACCCGCGGGCGGTTTAGCACCGAGGGTCGGGCTTTTCCGCTCGGTCTTTTCCATGTAATAAGGGCCCGCATTATCAGGTTTTATCGTGATTTTTCCGGCGTCGATTTCAGCCCGATAATTGTTTTCGCCGATGAACACGATTTTGTCCCCTTCCCTTTTTCCCGGAAATTCCTGTTTGTATTCCTTGTCCCAACCATCACCGGGAAGGCCGCCTTTGTAGCTGACCATTCGGAAATTGTTATCGCCTAGCGCGATCACTTGAGAACCGCCCCAATCGTTTTTGTATTCACCCTGATCGACGTAATCCCGACCGCCGCTGGCCGGGTCGAGAAAAGTAGGTTTAGTTTCGGCGGCAAAAAGTGTGCTTGTCAAAGCCAGCGCAAGAATAGCAAAGATTTTCATAGTATCTCCAAGTGAACGACCCGAGCATGGCAGGTCCAACCAAACGGGTGAAGTAAAGAATCAGGAAAAGCGGTGGTCTGCCCGGAAGAAGCAGGACAAGCCCGCAATGGAAACAGTGGGCGTTTGGAATCTGCGGCGAGAAACCGCGCTCAATGCACGAAGGTTCCGCCTTCAGGAAGCGGCTTCCCTTTCGTTTCTGGCGCGAATGGAAGAGCGGCCAGACCAATGAGAAAGACGGCACACATGGTTACACCGGCCCAGCGCATCGGCTCGGGCTTGTCTTTGAACACCTCAGCAGTCAGCAGACCAAGCGCGGTCGGCCCTGCCGCAGCGACGAAACGGCCAACATTATAACAAAAAGAGGTGCCGGTGCTGCGCAAATGTGTCGGGAAAAGTTCGGGGAAATAAATGGCATAACCGGCGAAGAGTGACAACTGGCAGAAACCCATGATCGGAACCATCCAAAAAATATCGTTAAACGTTTTCAGATTCCAAAACACAAACGCCGTGCTGAACATGGCCGCCACAAACCCTGCCGCGAAAGCAGGACGCCGTCCGAAACGCTGGCAGGCTTTGGTCATGGCCATCATCCCAAAAAAGGCGCCGAAGTTGAGCATGACGAAGGTCACCGCTCCCCAATAAGAGGTTTTGCCGGGAATCTTTGCCGGGTCGACTCCCTGCAACGCAAATGTTTTGCGCAGGACCGATTGAGTGAGATCTGAACTAAAAAAACCAATACCCCAAAGACCAACGACGCCCGAAAAGGCCAAAGCCAGGCCTACCAGTGCATTTTTCCGGAGAACGGGATCACTAAAAAGTTCCCGATACGATCCAGCGGCACGGCGCGTTTCCCCCGAAGAAACAGCCCGTTGCCAATCTTCAGGCTCTTTGAGGCGCCGGCGAATCAATAGTGCGAGGAAGGCTGGAATGGCCCCTATCACAAATACATAGCGCCAGGAACTGGCGATATTATGAGCCTGTGCATAGGCTCCCATGCCCATCGTAATAAAGGCAGCGCTCATATTTCCGACGGTCGAGAGCGCCTGCAGCAATCCCAGAGCATGAGGGCGGGCGCGGGTCGGCATGACTTCTGCAACTAATGCGACACCGACCGCAAATTCTCCTCCCACACCCAAACCTGTAATAAATCGGTAAAACGCAAAGTCCCAAAATCCTGTTGAAAGAGCGCTTAATCCAGTGCAAAGAGAGTAAATCAATATCGTCCAAAGCATCGTCCGGGCACGGCCGATTCGATCGCCGAGAACCCCGAATGTCAGCCCGCCGGTCGCCCACCCAATCAGGAAAATGGAAGTGGCGTAGCCGCCATATTTCGCAATATCAGCCGGGCTTGCGGTCACTCCGGGCGCATGCGGCAGCAAATCCCGCATCGCCGAAACCCGTGCGAGATTAAAAAGCTGTTGATCAAGAGTATCGAAGAGCCAGCCGAGCGCGGCGACAATGAGAACGAACCAATGGTACCGATTTAACTCACGCCACCACGGGCCTGAGGACGAATCATCTGCAATTGCAACCGCCATTTATAGGTACGCCAGCGAACGATCGTGCGACGATTTTCGCGAGAGTTGCTTTTTTCAGTAACACGGCATGAGCGTGAGGCAAAGAAGAATCTACGGAACCTTCAAGGATCGATAATCTTTTTCCGAATCGCATAACGGACCAGATCGGTCTGTGTCCGCAATCCAAGTTTCTTCATAAGACTCCCACGATGACTTTCCACCGTACGAGGGCTCAGAAAGAGTTTTCCCGCGATCATAGTGCTGCTATTTCCTTCAGCGGCCATCTGCAGGACCAGTCTCTCGCGATTGGTGAGATTATCACTGTCATGCAATGGGCCGCCAGACATGGTGCGAAGCGACGCGGTCAATGCGCAACCTCGCAACCCCGGGCTTATAAAAAGATTTCCTTTTGCCACGGTGCGTGTTGCTTCGATTAGTTCGCTGGGAGGTGAATCTTTAAGCACATATCCGGACGCACCGCTTTTTAAAGATTCAATCACATAGGGCTCATCCGCGTGCATTGAAACCACAACGATCCTGGTTTCAGTCTGTCCGCGCAGCCGTCGGATCACCTCAAGACCATGCAGGCGTGGAATCATTAGATCGAGCAGGAGGATCGCTGGTTTAAGTTTTTCGACCAGT
This sequence comes from Verrucomicrobiales bacterium, assembly GCA_028293365.1. Taxonomy (GTDB): domain Bacteria; phylum Verrucomicrobiota; class Verrucomicrobiia; order Limisphaerales; family SXQI01; genus JAQGOX01. Next base: position 3,285 of record JAQGOX010000054.1, read on the forward strand.
TCAACTGCGTGCAGCCCATCGCCGGCTTCTCCTACAAGTTCCAGATCGCTCTCCGTCGCGAGTATTCGTTTTAAACCTTCCCGTACCATTTGATGGTCCTCCGCGAGGATGATGGTGATCATAGGAAAAAATTCTTAGGCATCGATTTCACGGCAACTTTGCTTTATTCACCGCGTGACCGCAACATAAACAACCTCGAAGCATTCCCGGGTTTAATCCCAGTGATCGATTGATCAAAAACCCGGACGAGCCATTTTGCAGGGGGCAAACGGGTTATTTTTCTTTCTTTGGCAAAATCCGTTTGCTATGCACCTAGAGGTCATGCGCAGGTTTTATTTATTGCTTCTGTGGGTTGGATTGTTGCCATCGCTCTTTGGAGCGGAATTTAAGCTCTTGAATGGAGATAAATTGATTGGTGAACCGGCCGGAGTGAGCGAAGACGGTCTGGTGGTTCGACTCGATGTTGGAGGATTTTCGCCGCGCGTTGGGTGGGGCAAGCTTACTCAGGAAACGCTCAAACAACTGATGGAAAATCCTCAGGCGAAACCATTTGTAGAGCCATTCATCGAAGTCCCTGTAGAGATCAAGCAGAAAGAACGCGCGAAGAAAAAGGAGATTATAGTCAAGGAAGTGCCTCATGTGGATCGACCCGCAGGCACCGGCGGCTTTGTTTCAATGTTATTTAAACCGCCCGCCATAGTTATCGTGTTGCTTTTATATGTCGCAAACATTTATGCGGGAATTGAAATAGCGCGGTTCAAGGGTCGGCCGCTGGCAATTGTAGGGGCAGTCTGCGCATTCCTGCCCATCCTCGGCCCGTTAATATTTTTAGCGACACCCGGGTTCGGGCCGGGCGGGGAGTATCAAGAGGCGACGGCCCCGCCTGACAATTCCCAACTGGGCGCACCCGATGTCCAAAAGGCCGCTGGAGCAGGAGGCGGAGGGCTCGGTCTTGCCGGAGGACACGCAAAGAAACCTGAAGCCGGAGGTGCCGACCCTCTTTTCACAAGAGCCGATTCGACATTCGATCGGCGCTTTTTCGAAACGAAATTCACTCCGTTCTTTCGGCTGGTTCCATCCGAGGATAAAGTGCTCTTCGTAAAAACCGCGAAAGGTGAATTCCAGGCAAAACGAATCAGCCGCATCTCGATGAATGAAATGCACCTGCAGCTCGCCAAAGGAAATACTGAAGTTCCGGTGCCTTTCGGAGAAATCCTGGAGGCGCAGGTTCGAGCGAGAACCTAAATCCGCGCAGTTTGATTGCAGTAGAACGTTATGAAATACCGCACCATTCTACTCTTCGGCGCGCCCGGAGCAGGGAAAGGCACCCAAGGTAAAATCCTTGGATCCATTCCTAATTTTTTCCACTGCGCGTGTGGAGACGTTTTTCGAAATCTGACGATCGAGAATGAACTCGGCAGAATTTTTATTGATTACTCAAGCCGGGGAGAACTTGTACCCGATGAACCGACGATCCAGCTTTGGCGCCGATCCATTGCGGCCAGCCAATCTCTGGGTCGCTTTAATCCGGAGCGCGACACACTCCTTTTGGATGGAATTCCGCGCAGTCCGCAGCAGGCAAAAATGCTCGAAGATACGCTTGAGATCGTGGCTGTTTTGAACCTCACCTGCCCGGACTTCAACCGATTAGTGGAACGCCTCCAGCGTCGAGCTCTGCGCGAAAACCGGCTCGACGATGCGAATCTCGACCTGATCCGGCAGCGCCTGGCTACGTACGAAAGAGACACCCGTCCAGTGCTCGACTATTACGGCCCCAATCTGGTCCACAATATTGATTCCACACAAACTCCGATCAACGTTCTGCGGAGTATTTTACGAATTCTTGCGGACGTTCCACCCAGAACATGAGCCAGCAATTCGGCGCCTTTACCGCAAGCGAACTTTATTGCCCGAAATGCAAACGATCGCAACCGGTGCGCGAAAAGTTGCTCCTGATTCTGCCGTCTGGGGAACTCTACGAATTCCTTTGCACAGGCTGTGGAACCTCTTTGGGTGAACGAACCGTCAGCGGGCCCCCTTTGAGCGCGGCGATTCCGAAACCGCAAAAAGCTGCAAAAAATCCACCGACCCGGCGCCTGCTGCGTTGACCATGCAGCCCTTGCGCGTTATATTTTTCGGAACTGCGGAACTTGCCTGCGCGAGTCTCGAAGCGCTCGCTGCTCGGCCGGAATATTTGATCGTGGCAGTAGTAACACAGCCCGACCGGCCTCGTGGCAGGTCGTTGCAAATGCAGCCGTCGGCCGTCAAAGCGAGCGCTTTACGCCTGTCACTTCCAGTCCTCCAACCGGAGCGGGCTCGCGAAACCAGCTTCATCTCAGAACTCGAGGCGATGTCTCCGGATTTAATCGTAGTTGCCGCCTACGGCCAGATCCTTCCACAGAGGATTCTCGACTTGCCCCTTCACGGCGCGTTGAACGTTCATACTTCATTGCTTCCGAAATATCGTGGGGCCGCCCCTATACAATGGGCGATTCTGGATAACCAGGCTGAAACCGGCGTGACAATCATGAAAATGGATGCCGGCCTGGATACTGGTCCAATGCTGTCCCAGGAAAAAACGCCGATCCTGGAGAATGACAACGGGCAAACCCTACACGATCGCCTCGCCGTGATCGGCGCCGAACTGCTGCTGCGAACGATTCCCCGGTATATCGACGGCACGATTATCCCGATTGCACAGCCAGAGGAGGGAGTTAGCTACGCGCGCAAAATATCGAAAAACGATGGTTTGATCGATTGGAATAAACCCGCGCGTTCGCTCTTTAATCAAATCCGCGCATTGACTCCGTGGCCAGGTAGCTTCACTTATTTGAATGACCCGCGACGGCTGCTCAAAATCTGGCGCGTGGAAATCGGACCTTTTGAAGGAGGTTCACCGGGGACCATTCTCGCCTCCGATCACGGCTCGCTCGTGGTTTCTTGCTCAGACGGTAACTTGCGGATCGAGGAACTACAAATTGAAGGAGGCAAACGCTTATCGGTCCGTCAATTCCTCGCTGGTCACCCGATCCCGATTGGAACAAAGCTCGGTTCAATCGCCAGTTAATTCTGGATTTTGACTACTGAAGGCTTCGAGGTCCCGCCTCTCCTTTTTGGTAGGACGCCCCGCGCCCGGAGGTCTGTTAGGTGCGGAAGCACGACGATTTTCAAGTTGTCGCAAATATTCTTTCGCTGGCGTCAAATCTTCGGCGAAGTTTGCCACGAGTTTTGGTCCCACTCGTTTTTCGATGATGCCAGTCACGCGCACCGTGCGCTTTATATCGGAAAACTGAATATCGACTACGTCCCCAGGTTTTACCGCACGGGAAGGTTTTGCAATGCAGCGCCCTATCAGGACTTTTCCCTGGCGGCAGGCTTCGGTAGCCATGGACCGGGCCTTAAACAAACGAACAGCCCAAAGCCATTTATCCAACCGAACATTTGAGTCAGTTACCCCTGAATCGGATTCTTCAGGAATGGGAATCATCTGGTATTAACAACTCTTGGACTGTTCAACTCAGCGTCCTTTGTGGGTTTAAAACTTGTGCCAGCGGGTATCCGGAGTCCGAAAGAATTGGCAAGCAACTCCAGGAGCGCTTCTTCGGACGTAATCAATTCGCAGCGTTCACACTCCGGCGTAATAATCAAATGCTCCCGGTTCCGCAAAACGTGCCTTTCCGTTCGGCCCGCAAGTTGAGCGGTCAATGTTTGCACAAATTTCGATTCGGGATGCGTCGAACAAAACCAGTTTCCCAGTATATAATCAACGGGCAATTGCGGTTCCAACGTGAACGAAAATTGATCCTGCCAGTTACCGCGCATCACCGATTGCAGGATCCAGTTCTCGCTCTCCTCTCGCAAACGAAACTTCCAGGCAAATTGCTCAGTTTCGGGTCCAGCAACGAGCGCGATCGGTTCAATCAACCCATAGCCTCCAAACCCCGTATCAGCAATCCACGACTGATTCTCAGATTCAACTTTCAGAATCATGTGTGTCCTCGGAAGGATTCGGGAAGTGTAATACCGAACGCGCGCGGCCAGGCGTGTGACCTGAAATCCAAGCCGTTCGAGTACCGCGGCAAACAAAGCGTTCTGCTCGAAGCAGTATCCTCCGCGATTATTCTGCACAAGCTTTCGCTGGATCGAGTCAAGATCAATCAGGATGGGACGTCCGAGAAGCACATCCAGATTTTCAAACGGAATATGGGTCGTATGCGCGAGATGCAAAGCACGAAAAGTGCCCAGCGTGGGAGAACGGTCTCCCTCATAGCCGATGCGCCCAAAATAGGCGTCCAGGTTAATGGTCGGTTCGGAGGATCCGGTCATGTCTTACATAAAAGCGTGCCTGAGTGCCACGCGTCAATTCGTATGCGCACTCACCCGGATGAAATCACTCTTGTCGCAAACGATAAAAACGGGCCGAGAGATCAGCGGGGTCGGCAAGTGTCATCGAATTACCCGATAAGACGACCGATCCAATTTCCGACCAATTCTCAAGGTCTGACGAACCTTCGACAACAACCGTCGCACCCGCCGGACCTGCAATC
>JAQGOX010000106.1 GCA_028293365.1 Verrucomicrobiales bacterium
ACTGCCTCGATTACCTGTCTCCAATGCGCCATCATTGATTAATTCCCGTATTTCCTGAAGGCCGGACGAAGCGTGATCGGAAGAGAAACGCTCCGAAATCCCGGGTGTTTTCCACTAGTTTTTTCCCGACTGTCGCAATCGCTTTGAGCGAGGCGAGGGCTTTGTGGCTCTCCGTGTTCTAGAAACCCCCTGGACGATTTCACTCCGAACCTCCGCCTCGGTTGCCTCGGCAATGGGCTTTGCAGGGCCTTCGACATAGTCGAATCCGTTTCCTTCGTTCCATGGACCTCGTGCGTCGCTCTCGCCTTCATCGCCTTCGCCGGTTGAATCATTAAAGAATTTGTCAACGATTCCCGGGGTTGGAGGGATCGCACCAATTTCCAAGGGGTTTTTGCCCATGCTTTCCAGAGCGGCCATGAAGGCTTTCATGTGAGTAATTTCCCGGGTCATGAGAAATTGGAGCGCATCAATAGTCCCTGCGTCATCGCAAAAATTAATCAAACGTTCGTAGACGATTTTGGCGCGGGCCTCCGCTGCGATGTTGCTCCGTAAATCAACGTCCAATTCGCCCGTGATTTTGAGATAGTCGGCAGTCCACGGATTGCCCATCGAATTGCAAAGCGTGATACCGCCCCCGCCCGCAATCGCCACCAGCGGATCGGCTTCGGCTGCTTCGCGGCTTTTCTTCATCGGTTTGAGGTGCATTCGGGCGAGCGTTCCGACAATTTCGAGATGACTGAGCTCCTCGGTTCCGATATCCATGAGGAGATCTTTCCGTGCCAAATCGGTGCAGTTCAATCCCTGGATCGAATATTGCATTGCGGCTGCAAGTTCGCCGTTTGCTCCGCCAAACTGCTCAAGGAGCATATTTCCGAAGCGGGGATCGGGCGCATCCACCCGCACCGTGTACATGAGTTTTTTAATATGGTGATACATGATATTATTTCCGTTTGGGCATTAATTGGCTTTCCGCATCGAACAGGTCTTTCAGTTCGTCGATAAAGGTTTCGCGTAATGTGCTCATAATTATTTTTCTCTTCGGAAACGGCCGACTGGACGCTCCTGGTTTTGAAATGTTGCGCGCGACGATCAGCACAACAATCGGGCGATACCCCTATTTCGTGCGTGGACCGCAACTGTGGAGTATAGGGTCTCGGAAATAGGGATCGCTGAATTCCGGAGACGCTTCTTCGGCTTCCCCGGGACGACACGGCGACACGACGACTCTTCGGTTCCGTGGTGATTTCCCAGGAAGCATCGTTTCAAGCTCGGCCGGGCGGCGATTCTCATTTTGTCGGAGCGGGTCCTGATTATGCCGCCCAGATGGGGCTGGGATGTAGTTTCTGGATCGTTTCTACAAGTTATGCCGCGCCTACGGCGCTTCCGGTCAGGCCAAAATGGGAACTGGTCTAGGCCCCGCGGAGAATCGTCTCAAGTAGTTGTACTGAGAGGCCTAAGGTGGCATAAACATTGCTTATTTTTCGCGATGCTTTGGGGGCGCAAAAGGGGTGGATTGAGGGGGAGCCAGTTACTTTGGTGGTGTTCCATCATGTTAATCGTTTTTGGGACGATTCAACTGAGGGCTCGACCGGGCGGTACCGGTCCTTACCCGGTTCGCGTGGCCGCCACTTTTCCCGCACTTCCCGATCACGAACCGATTTCCGGCTTTGGATTGGCGAATGCGCTGGGAAATCTCATCTTTGACCAACCAGTGGGAATTTACTCGCCTCCCGGCGAGACGAATCGTCTTTTCATTGTCGAGCGGCCTGGAAGGGTCATGGTCGTAACGAATCTTGCGGCTCCCACCAAAACTTTGTTCCTCGATTTGACGACGCGGACGGAGGCGGCCTACATCGAAGCTGGATTATTGGGAATGGCATTTCACCCGGATTACGCCAAAAATGGATATTTTTATATTTATCGAACGCTTGAAACCGTCACTCCAACATCGCTTTATGGTTTTCACGACCAACTTTCGCGGTTCTCAGTTGATCCGTACGATCCGAACCGGGCACTACCCGATTCGGAACTGGTATTGATCGCGCAGCCTGATGCTTCGGACGAGCATAACGCGGGGTGCGTGCAGTTTGGGCCGGATGGCTACTTATACTTGTCGCTGGGGGACTCCGCCAATCCGGGTCCGATTGTTACCAACTACGTGCAACGAATCGACGGCGCGCTCTTCGGAGGAATTCTTAGGATCGATGTGGACAAGCGACGAGGAAATCTCGTTCCGGCCCCTTTCGTGGGCGCCACCACAAACTATGCGATACCAGCCGACAATCCGTTCGTGGGAGCGAGGCAGTTTCTCGGGTCCCCTGTCAATCCGGGAAACGTGCGGACGGAGTTTTTCGCGGTGGGATTTCGTAATCCCTGGCGAATGTCGTTCGACCGGCGCACCAATCGATTATATTGTGGCGATGTAGGAGCAGGAGCCGTTGAAGAAATAGATATTGTTGTTTCCGGCGGCAACTATGGCTGGCCATTCTATGAGGGGACTCAGCGGGGCGATCCTCCGCTCCCGGATTCGATCAATCCGATCCCACCTATTTTTGAATATCCCCATGATCGTGCAACGTTCGGTGGTTGCGTGATCGGAGGATTTGTATATTACGGGAGCGCGCTTCCCGGGATGAACGGCAGGTATTTTTTTGGTGATTTTGCCTCCGGCACGATTTGGGCGCTGAATCCGGAAGGCGGCTCTGCCGCTTCAGCGCAGTGGGTGGCGGCGCTACCTCAATTGTCGACATTCGGCCTCGATCCCCAATCGGGAGATATTCTGGCCGCGAGTTTAAAAGATGGGACCATTCGACGAATTGTTTATGTCGATCCAGCTTCGGCCGTAGCTCCCGCGGGAAAATTGTCGCAGACCGGGGTGTTCACGGATTTGGCGTCGTTGAAGCCAGCGACCGGGTTAGTTCCGTACCAGGTGAACGTTTCCTTTTGGTCGGATTTTGCGCTAAAGCGCCGTTGGTTTTGCTTGCCGCAAGGGAGCGGATCCATCGGATTCGATCCGACGAACAACTGGGATTTCCCAACCGGTACATTTTGGGTCAAGCATTTTGATCTGGAACGCATTCGAGGCCGGCCGGAAACGGCGATCCACGTTGAAACTCGAATTCTGGTGAAAACGGAGAATGATGTTTACGGGCTCACTTATCGATGGCTGGATAATCAGCAGGATGCTGAGTTGGTTCCTGTGGAAGGAGCCGATCGCGAGTTCATCGTTTCGGAAAACGGAATCGATCGTTCTCAAATCTGGCATTATCCCGGACGCTCTGAATGCTCGATCTGCCATACGAAACAAGGAGGCTACGCACTCGGCTTTAATACGGCGCAACTGAACGCGCGATTGATGTACGGGACCCTGATCACTAACCAAATCTGCGCGCTCGCGGCGGGCGGCTTTTTAAACACGAACCAGGTCAACGAGTTGACGTTACTTCCGGGACTTGCTGCCGCAGACGAAACGAACGCGCCGGTGCAATACAGAGCGCGCTCCTTTTTTGCGGCGAATTGCTCCCAATGCCACCAGCCGGGAGCATTAGGGGCTCACTGGGATGCCCGAATCCTAACTCCGTTTAAGGATGCTTTGATTCTGAATGAACCGGGAGAAAGCACGGAGGCAGAGAATCGCATTATCGTTCCGGGCTCGGTTGAAAGGTCGGAAATCCATCGAAGGCTCACCGCCGGACTGGATACCCTTTTTCACATGCCGCCGCTGGCTACGCGGGAATTCAATCCCGATGCGATCAATCTTGTTGCCGAATGGGTCACGACCATGGTTTCGGCCCCGTGGCAACCGGTGGATATTGGATATACTAAATTCGAAGGGAGCTCGTCGCTGAAAGGATCGGAGTTGATTCTTTCGGGGGGAGGAACGGGAATGAACGTGAGTGGTGATTCGGTTCATTTCCTGTACCAAACCATGGCAGCAAACGGGTCGATTCTGGCGCGGGTTCAGTCCCTCGATCAATCCTCTTCAAATTGCGTTGCCGGATTGATGTTACGCGAGGATCTCAGCACTGCCAGTACATGCGCGGCTTTGCTTGCCACGCGCGACCAATGGGAATTCATGGTCAGAGATCCGTTGTCCGGATTGATCCGACAACAAACCCTTTCGCGGGGTCCTGGAGCAGGAGGTTGGGTGAGATTGATGCGCGAAGGCGCGAAAATCACGGCTGACATTTCCGCGGATGGTACAAACTGGAGATCGTTCGTGCCGGAGAATTTGGATATTTCGGAAACCTTGTATGTGGGACCATGCGCCGCGTCTGAGACTCGATCGCCGGTGATAACTGCTTCGTTTGATTCATGGAATTTGACCTCGATCAGGCTGACCTCTCCCACGCAATTCGCGGCTTACGACAGCGATGCTTTCTTATATCTGTCGGCCGAGGTAACGGGGCAAACCAACGCGTTAATCTCATTTTACATCAATGGTCTGAAGGTGGGCGAGACTACCAATACAGTCTTTAGGGCGCCGGTTTCCAATTTACCTTCGGGTTTAATATCTGTGAGCGCATCGGTTTTGGATGGGATTGGCAGAGCGATTCGTTCCGAACCGGTAAAAGTTCAACTGACGCGCCCGACCGCTCGCGCGGTTTTTCTTCATGAAGATGATCAAACTCAAGGAAATTGGGTGATTAATTACGGTCAGCGCGGGAACTGGCTGCCGGGTAGCATTTCCACGATTCCGAAAGACCTTCATTTCGGTTTCACCGGTTTGGGCCTGAGAATCGGTACAATCAACGTGCCTGCGAATGATGATCGTTTGCTTAAGGATCCCGGCACTGGCGTTCCGCTTCGCAATGTCTGGATGGCAGGTACCAGCATGGGAATTTCGCTTACCATACCTGCGGATGCCCCCACGGTTTTCTCTCTTTATTTTTTTGACCCGAACCAGAGCGGAAGGCAGCAGGTGGATTGGTTCGATTCGGATTCAGACAAACTTCTGGATTCGCGAGTCGTCCCGGAGTTTCCGGCACCGAGCTACATGACCTGGGCGCTCTCGGGTTCTCTGGTGGCGCGAATTACTTCGATAGGCTCAGCGAATGTCAGCCTGGGAGGGATGTTCTTTGATAATTATATTGCTCCGAGAGTCGCGCTCGGCACGCCAATGGTTCAGACACCTCCCAGTCCAGTCCAAATTGAAGCAACCGCCCTGAGAGGAGCGCAAGTTTCCGCCGTCGAATTTCTTGAAAATGGCCAATTAACCTCTATTGCGACTGTGCCACCCTTTGCCGGCATATTTTCAAATATTTGGGCGGGAGTACATACTGTTACGGCTCACGGAATTGATGCCAATGGATTTCGAGGACCCGATACCTCGATCACTTTCACTGTCCCAGACGCGCCCGCGCTGGCCGGGGACGCGAGCCGCACGACCGGCTTCGGAACGATTTGGCCGCTTCTCTACGGCACGGAAGCGTTTCTGATTCCTGGTTATCGAGAAAGCCAAACAGCCTCGATTGGCCTCGATGTTTTGCAAGGTTCAACATTTGTTTTTGGCTATTACTCAGACCATCCTTCGGCGCTCTTAACAGATAGTTTGGGCTCCCTCGCGTCTTGTCTGGTGGCTGATTCCAATCTGATCATCGAACTGGATCTGAAAGATAGAAACGTCCATGATCTGACGCTTTTTTTCTCAGAGTATGGACTGAATTCGCGGGTGGAACGCCTAACCATAAGCGATGCGGAAACGGGCCAAGTGGTCCATAGTGCAACCATTGATCAGTTTGGTTTGGGCTTTTTTTATTCCTTAACCCTGCAAGGTCATGTTTACGTAGTCCTGACGAGGGAATTGGGCAGAAATGTGATTTTGAACGGTATTTTTGTTGATTCTGTACTTCCGCGCGTGGCGATTACATCTCCCGTTCAGGACGCCAGTTTCGTTGCATCGGAAAACTATCCAGTCCAAATCGCGGCGGCCGGGCCGGATATTAGATCCATCGCGGTCTTCGATTTCGATGAGGAGATCGGTGAGGTGGGGCCAGGAGTACAAACGTTCGCCTGGACGAATGTTGTAACGGGAGACCATAGTCTTTCAGCAGTAGTTTCGAGCGCTTACGGAATAACTACTTCGTCCTCGGTCCCATTCACAGCGATCCAACCGGAATCGAGCGGAGGTGCGGGTCAATACGAACAATGGAAGAATGACCATTTTTCACCGGCCGACCGACTCGATAGCAGCCGCAGTGGAGCGATGGCAGATCCGGATGGTGATGGTCTCAATAATATTGGAGAATTCGTATTGGGTTCGGACCCTCTTGATGCCTCGAGCCGTGGCCAGATCAGTGCGGCGATCGTTGCCGATGAATTCGTGATCTCTTTCTCGGAGGTTAAAGGCGCGTTGGGCTGGCATGTTGGCCTCCAGATTTCAACCGACCTGCAAACCTGGAGTGACGCGGTTGACTATACGGACGAGGTCCTTTCCGATCCTGGAGAAGTCCAGAATCATACGGTTCACTTTGCTCTGGGATCGCAGCTCTTTTTTGTTCGCTTTAGCTTTGGATCCGACCTCTGATCATGATGGTTTTTAAAGCTTTTCATACCTCGTGAGCAGCTCTGCCTGCCCTATGTATTCGCTTTACGAATATCGCAGGAAAGATACCTTTGGCGGAACGAATGGATGCAGCATTGAAAAAGGCGCTTTCGCACTTCTTCCGATTGGATAGGGTTTCGCGCAAACGATTTGCTTTTGGC
>JAQGOX010000112.1 GCA_028293365.1 Verrucomicrobiales bacterium
CTCGGGTCGGTATTCGCATTACTTCTCGGTTATTCGCGGGTTCCCTATGCCGCGGCGCGCGATGGATATTTTTTCCGAATATTTGCCAGTCTCCACTTAAAATATCAGTTCCCGCACTTCTCCTTGCTGGTGGTCGGAATCATTTCGATTGTGTGTAGTTTTTTCCCACTCGATAAGGTGATCGATGGGTTGGTTACGAGCCGGATTCTGGTTCAATTCATCGCGCAAATCGTGGCCCTGCACCTGGTGCGAAAGCGAAATGGAAAACTTCCGTACAAAATGTTTCTTTATCCCCTTCCAGCACTGGTTGCTCTGGTGGGTTGGTTGATTGTGCTCTGCACCGCCGCCCGCGATGCCCTGCTGCTCACGGGGGGTATGCTCGCGCTGGGACTGATTGCATTTACCGTCTGGCGTTCATCTCAACAATCCACTGTAAAGTCATACTGAATGGCGGCCCGGAAGACGGCTCAACCACGAGCGCCGTCGGTTGTCAGTTGTGCCGAATCACTCGAATTCTATGATTTTCGCTGTCACCAACGTAGATCTCTCCGCTGCGATCAACGAAAATTCCGTGGGGACGGTTGAAACTGCATTTAAGCGCTTCACCATCAGGTCCGTCGCCACGTCGACCCGTGCCGGCAATCAATTCAACCCGGCCGCTGTTCGCATCGAACATCCGAATCGTGTGGCTCTCCGTATCGGTAAAATAAATATTTCCATCCGGACCGGCGCTCAGCCCCTTTGGCCCCGAAAGTTTCGCCTGAAGTGCCGGTCCCCCATTTCCGGCAAAGCCCTGCTCACCGGTTCCGGCCATTCGCACCACTGAGTCGTTTTTGAAGTCCAGTTTATAAATTGAGTTACCCTCGCGTAGTGCGAGCCAGAGATTACCAGCATTGTCGAAATCCATCGCGCGAGGACCGAAGAGCGGCGCGCTGCCGATTGAAACACCATCGCCGGGCAAATGTTTTTCGCCGGTTCCGGAAACTGTCCTGATGACCTGCGTCCGCACCTCAACTTCGCGCAAACGATGATTACCGATATCGCAAATGAACAAGTTGCCTCCGCGATCGAGTTGAATGCTATGCGGCTGCCGAAGAGACGCATTGGTGGCAGAACCGCCATCGCCTGAAAATCCCTCACGACCCATCCCAGCCACTGTGAAGATCCGGCCGCTTTTGCGATCGATTCTCCGGACAATATTGTTCTGCATTTCCACGAAGAAAATATCGCCATTAGAGGCTACGCGTACTTCGTATGGTTCATTAAGTTTTGCAGACAGTGCCGGTCCGCCATCGCCCGAATAGCCGCGCTCGCCAGTTCCGGCTACATTGCGGATCACCCCGTGATCGAACTTGCGCACCAGATGATTCTCCATATCGCAAAAATAAAGCGCGCCGTCTGAAGTTTTGCATAAGCCATAAGGATTATTCAGGAGAGCGTTTGTCGCCGGAATCGAGGATTCGGAAACACCTGGTTTACCAGTCCCGGCGAGGGTCGACACTGTCCAATGCGACTCACCAAAGACGGTGAAAGAGCTAAGAACAAATGAGCAAATGAACCGAAACATGGCCAATTAAACCGTAAACACTCAACAACGCGCTGCAAGCACCGAATGAGGGTTAATCAATCAATACAAATCCGCTTGCGGCCACCACACCGGCGTGCCGACTGGTATTTGGGCTCGGTTGAGATCGTTCTTCACTAACTGGCCGGTCGCTCGCATCGAAGAGTTGCCAATGCAGAGTCGAACCATTCTTCCAACTGATCAGAACTGTGCCATTTGCGTCCGCAAGAGCGATGGGCCATTTGCCGGTCTTTGCAACCAGGACCTCCTTTGGCGGCTGAGAAGCGCTTCCTCGTAAAATCCTTCCGAAAAAGACCTGTCCCTTCGTCTCCCAGGCCGAAACCAGATCTTTTCCACTGGGAGCAATAAAGGTTCCGGTCATTGGACATGCATTTATTGGCCACGGAGATGCACTCAGTTTCTGTTTCGTAAACGCCGACGCGCCATCGGCGCGAGACAAAAGGTTCATATCACGGATGTTCGAAGCCTTTTCGCGATAGGCGATAAAGAGAGTGCTAGCGGCAAACAACGCGCGTGAAGCACAACATTCGCAGGGGTCAGCGATATCGATCATTTCGGACTTTGCAAAGGTTTCGCCATTATCACTGGACGCGCTCAGGTTAAGATTACCAGCCATCCAGACCACTGCGACGTGGCCTTTGGTATCCGCTGCGAGAGAAAAATTATCGCTCGGCTTGTGATTTAAGTTGATCGGTCTGGTAAACGAGGACTGCCCGGGGTCAAGATGGGAATAGAAAACGCCCCACTCGTTCTGCGGCAATTTGCGCTGGTAACCGTTGCCATACAGGATTACGTGGACTCGACGATTCTTACCAAGGGCAAGATCGGGTCCGCGGAACATGTTGGGAGGGTGGACCGTATTCTCGTCGGCATTGATCCGCAGTGGTGAGCTGAATGATTTTCCGTCGTCGTCAGACTTTGAATAAAAAGCATTCTCCCCTTTCACATACGCAACATGGATTGTTCCGTTCCCATCCAGTTCGGCATCGGGCACTTCACCATGACCTGGAGTGGCTACAACATGGACTGGTGCGCGCGCGAAACCAACACCCGCCGATAATGCCAGGGATAAAAGCCACGCCGATTTAATGGAGAATTTGAAGAACTTTGGATTCATGCTCTGGGTGATATCGAGAGAATAAACACTTTTACACAAAAGAGCGAGGAGGAAAGAAAAACTGGCGAAGCCGAGTTTCCTCAACTTCGCCAGCACGAATTAAGCGATTATTGAAACTACCGCAAACGGTAGAACATTTGGCCCGCTGCCGTTCCCGGGGTGACGCTATAGGAATTGCCCGTCGGCTGGGGTGTTACATCTGTCCAGGGAATAGGATTTCCCGTTAGGGCGCTCGTCTGTTGCAGAACGCCGGTGCCGTTCCAGGTGATCGTCACCTTTCCATTCGCGAGCGTTGGTGGATTGAACCGCGGGCCGGTGGCAACTGCTGATCCTCCCCGATACAACAGAATGGATCCAGGTGTTGATCGGTCGTTAATGAGCGTGTTGTAACCGGTTGCGGTTAGGTCTGAATTCACGCTGAACCACTCCACGGCCGCGCCCCCATTTCCGTTTTCATACACGA
>JAQGOX010000116.1 GCA_028293365.1 Verrucomicrobiales bacterium
ATTCTTTCGCTTGAACGACCGTCCGGCCGCTCCTCAAGGTGAGTTTGGCCTGGGCAGCCCGCCCCTGGCGATTCCTCCGGATACTCAGGCTCAATTTCCAGTCGAGGAGAGAAAAGAAGCAGTGATCACTGCCGCGGCGGGCGGGCAGATCGCGATGGAGGATGGAGCGATATTTTCGGTGCCCGCCGGTGGTTTCCCGCAAGATGCCAAAGTAATCATACGGAAGCTGGATCTTCGCGAATTTACCGGTGCCTTTGCGCGCTCTGTTTATGATGTCGATACGGGAGGAATTCATCTTCAAAAAAACGCGAGCCTGCTCCTGCCCGCGCCCGCGGGAAATCCGCGCCTGGATTCACTTCACGTTTACCGGCATAACCCGGAAAGCGGCGCGGTCGAACTCGAGGCCACGATCGATACAACGCTCGGAATGATTCGAGCGGAGACAGATGGTTTTTCCGACATCGTGGTTGAGGAGGAGGCCCAGGCGGCGAAGCGCTGGAGCGATGTCAAAAATGATCCATTTGCCTACAAGCTGATTGATGTTCCTTACTATCCGCAGGGTTTCACCATGTGGTGCTATGCTGCAGCCTCGCAAATGCTCGCAAAGTTTAGCGGCGCTGATATTGAAGCGTGGGATGTGGGGAAACACTTCGGCGTGCGACTGGACCAGGGGCCCAAACCGACCGCACTTTACAGCGGCAACTACGCCGCGCTCTTCGCGCAGGAAAAAATTCCAGTTCTTGAGAACGGCACCTGGATTCATCCTCCGAATTTTTACGCCTATCTGATTGCGCAATTAGACGCGGGCCACCCGGTCATGACCCTCGTGCAGTACGGAGCCCACGCGGTCGTGGTAGTGGGCTACGATTCGACAGGAGTGTTCGTGCACGATCCGAGCGGTCATTCAATCCAAACAGCAGGACTGCCGGTGGATTTCACGAACCTGGGAGCGTTTCACTTGACCTGGGACCAGTGGCGGAAGGCTCTGTTCGCTCAAAACCTGCTGGGCCGGTTAGTGCAGTTGCCGCTGCCATTTTGGACCCTCGTCCTGCAGCCGATCCCGGCTCCGCCGGCGCCTGCGCAAACGATCAGTCTATTCTCAGCCGTTCCGCTGGGCGGCAACAATTATTCGACTCCTTTCTTTGAAGCGGTGCGAACTGTGGGCAACCGGAATGTGAAAGGGCAGTTTATCTGGGATGGAACCACGGCCAAGGGTTATCGCTTTGCGTCTGACCCGGAATTCGGTCCGGAGAATCTCGCCAATAGCGACAAGCTGGCCTTGTCTGTGCATGCGCACAATCTGAGCGGTTCCACCGTCACTCTGGCCGTAAGAGCGTTGCTCGATAACACGAAGGTTTTCGAGAACACATCGGTGGCGCTGGCGCCGAAGGCGACCACGAAGGAGGTGCCCATATTTCCCGACGCAAAGCCCTATGACTTGCGCACTGGAGTAGCAGGCCTGCTCGCGCCGGGCTGGCATAATTTGCGTATCGAATTGTTTTCAGGCGCGGACGTGCTCGATTCCATTCCAATTGATTTGTTAATAGGACCGGCAAAGCCTGAAAAATTTAGATTCATTGAAGTGCCTGAAGGAATGCGCTTGACCTGGTTTCCGAATCCGGAAGAGGTGTTTTCGAAGATCGAGTATATTATCTCAGTAAACGGGGTTCCGGTGGGGATCACCGCCGAAAAACAATTCCTCCATCCCAATGGAACCGCCGCGAATGTCTATACCGTCACTGCGCGCGATACGGTAAACGGCCTGGAAAGTCCGGCATCGGAACCTGCCGTGAAGCTTGAAGGCATTCCACTTTATCGCGATGCCGATCCTGTAATCACGGGCGATGTCGGTGAATTTAGCTCCATCACCCCAACGAGTGGAAAAATCGTAGGATCCAATCCCAAGACGGATGCAGGATCAACCGTGACGGTGACCTGGCCAGAGCCGCCTCCGATTCTTTCCTCCAGCGACAATTTTTCGTTTACGGTCCTGCCTCGAATTTTCGGATGGCCCGCCGGTGGAGACACCTACACCATCACAGGCGCCCCGCGCCTGACCTATTCAGATGGCGATACGCGCTTCGGAAATGGCGGGTATATCCTCATCACGGAGGGGCACCGCGTGCAGAATATCGGCGTCAGCACTCTGTACGGCAGCAGCACTTCAGGCTCGGGTGTACTCACGAATTTTCGAATCAACCTGTCCAAAGACTTCTTTTTCAACGCGGGTGAAGCCGTTATTTCATGGGGGTACAAAGCGGCTCCATAGCGACTGATGGTGCGCATGCTGAAAACTGTCAAGGCTTCGCCCGATCCCCAAAGGGGATCCGAATGCCAGCCCAACGGTTGGCGCGACGCAGGAGCGCCTACCTTGGGTGAAGCTCTGAAGGAGTTGTGGCTTCCCGAAAGCCGAGTCCCCACTCCTTCACAACTGCTCGCGCCGGGTCCAGGATTCCTTCCGGCCTGGGATCTGAGATCTGAGATCTGCAATTTCCCCAGGGTCACCCGAATCCCTAAAGGGGATACGGATGCCAGCCCAACGGTTGGTGCCAAGCAGGAGCCCCTACCTTGGGAAAAAGCTCCGCCACGAGGGGCAAGGCCACCGACCGCATCCTCCCATTTTGACTAATGCAGGAAAGGCTGGTCGACGCGCCTCTTGCAGCCAGCTTTACCATCGCAATCTAATCAAAGTACCAGGAACCAAAAGGTTCACAGGCTTAAAACCGGATTTCGCCCCGAAGAACCAGCCTTTGGCCACATGTGTATTTACGCAACGACGAATTGCG
>JAQGOX010000240.1 GCA_028293365.1 Verrucomicrobiales bacterium
GATTGAAAAAAGTTAGAATCAGGGAAAACGTTTTCGAATCGCTATGAAGACGCAGTGCTTCCACGAACAGTCAGAGCAGCAGTGCAGTTTGATAGGAATGGAAAGATTCAGCTTTCTGCTTGAGTGCCGTCCAATCGGCGGCGTTAAGCGTTCCCTCCAACCGAACACAACGATGCTTCTCCGTCGTCCCACCGCTCGAAGGAAGTTCAGGTCCTCCGGGCATCTCTTCCAACCTGCCCATCCAGTAATTCATATCCCTCGCATAGCGCTCGGAATCAGCGAATTTTCTACTCGCAAGGATATAGTCGCGAAACGAAAGGCTGAGTCTGGGCAACTCTTCGTCTGGATTCAGATACAATTGATGCCACTGCTGAAACAACAACTCAATCCCGGAAGCATCAATGATAAGTTCGTCGATGCTGAAATGAATGACCTGCCGCTCTGGAAGCAGATCAACGCTGATCTCAAATAAGGGCCATTGGCCAGGATCATAAATCCGGTGCGACATCTTTTCGCGAATTCGTTCAAGATGGGCAGATTGCTCCAGACTGGTCCGGCGACGAAGATCGAACGTTCTAAAACGATAAGATACCGTCTCCTCCATAATTTGCTGCATGCCGTCCGGCAAAATCACAGCACGGAGCATCTCGTGATGCTCGATCAACCGATTCCAGGCTCGGTTGAGTCGATAGTTATCAAGCGTAGCAACCGTAATTTCAAAATAAATATGGCAACCCGACTTTTCCCCACTTGCTGCCATTTTCCGTCCTAAAAAAAACGATTCCTGAATATCGCTCAGAGGAAATGGGAGAAATCGATCCCGTTGATTCGGCACTATGATTGGATACAACGCGCGCGTTATCGGATCCGCCCCATCGGTTTCGGCAGATTTTCCATCCGAGCCCAACAAATGGCCGATCTCAGCCTCAATTCGTTCGATCGATTGATACGCATTCAGGCTCACAATCGGAATTTCAACAGCAAACTCCTGCTCCAGTTTCGACTTCAAGTTCACTGCATCAAGAGAACTAAAGCCCAGACTGTTCAACGATTTTTTTGCCGAAAGCTCGTGCGGGGCGATTCCCAAAAGTTTTCCGATATGAGACCGTAAGGAATTGCTAACCCCTTTCACGTCCGCAACCACCGTTTCGGCGCTTTTGGCCTGAGCTTCTTCAATTAAATGTGCCGTTGCCGCAGTCGTTTTCTCCTGTAACCAGCAACGGCGGCGTTCAAAAGGATAAGTCGGCAAATGCAACATTCGCACTTCCCACCCAATGTAGAGCTCAACCCACGAAATCTCCTCGCCCGCAGTCCAGAAATGGGCAAGCTTTTCGAGGTCACGCGATGCAAGGAGTTCGCGAAGTATGATTTCTCCGGCTTTTCCAGACAATAACTCGCGAATCGCCGGATCTCCTACTTCCGCGTTCCCGGTAAAAATCGGAATCTCGGAATCAGGTTTTCCTTTCCCGCTCAAGCGCTCCTCCAGAACTCCAAAGCCACGAAGCAATGCTTCGCGCGAGGTCACGATCAGGGCCGCGCGGGCATCCATCGCTTCGCGTCCCATTTGCAACGTGTATGCAAGATCGCTAAGTCGGACGAGCCGCGAATCAATCACATGCTGACGAAGATTCTGAACCAGGACCTTCAGCCGCTCCTCAGTCCTCGCTGAAAGCACTATGAGAACAGGTTCGCTTTTGGATATGTCACCCGCATCAACAGGCCGATCATCCTCGTATTCTTCGAGAACCAAATGCGCGGTAGATCCCCCCGCCCCTACAGAGTGAATGAGAGCACGACGAGGAAACTCTCGTTTTTGACCGTCGGTCTCCAGGATCGGTCGGCGCCATTCACGCAACTCTTTCTCCAGATGAAATGGGGTCGAATCAAAGTCTATATTGGAATTCAGTGGCCCTGCCATTAGCGTAGGCACCAGTTGCCGATGCTGCATCTGCAATATCACTTTGGCCAACTGGGCCATCCCGGAAGCTGCCTCAGCATGCCCGATATTCGATTTTACCGCGCCAATTCCCAAGGTGCCCGCCTCTTTAAAATAATCCGCAAAGACGCTCGTGAGAGCCTTAATTTCAATCGAATCTCCCAGCGGCGAACCGTTGGCTGCCGATTCAATGTAACTAATCGTTCGCGGATCGACACCCGACCGCCGGAGGCAATCCTCCACCGCCTGGGCTTGTGCCTTTGGATTCGGAACCGCAAAGCCTCCCGACTGCCCACTATGATTCGTGGTGACCGATTTGATCACCGCGAGTATCGGATCGCCGTCTTCAATAGCGCGCGCCAGAGGTTTCAACAGAACGGCGCCCACACCTTCAGCCGGCAGATAACCATCACCATCAGCAAAGCTGCGACTCCCGGACCTGCTTCCCATCAATTTGGCAGCGCTAAGCCCGGTGTACTTTTTGGGATGAATCGATAAATTAACTCCTCCCGCAATCGCAAGCAGTGATTCGCCACTTCTCAGGCTCTCGCATGCCATTTGAATCGCCACGATAGATGACGAACACATTGTGTCCACGGCAACGCTTGGTCCCTGAAAGTCGAAGAAATAGGAAACCCGGTTCGGAATGCCACTGAACGATGAGAGCGATACAACCGATTCGGAAACCAGATCCGACTGAAACGCATGATACTGTTGGTACATCGCGCCGAGGTAAACCGCGACCCGGCTCTGATAACGCGTCTGCATTTTCTGACGCGTGTACCCCACCCCCTCAAGTAAGTTCCAGACAGTTTCCAGAAAAAGCCTCTCCTGAGGATCGACTAATTCCGCCTCGCGCGGAGAAATATTAAAAAACAGCGGATCAAATTTATCGACATCCTCAATAAATCCCCCCCACTTGCTGGAGTGTGCTCCGGAACGATCACGATCTTCGCTGTAATATTTGCGCCAATCCCAGCGATCCTGAGGAATTTCTGTGACCCCATCGCGGCCCTCCCGAAGCATTTTCCAGAACTCAGACAGGTCTTTCGCCTGCGGAAACCGTCCGGATAATCCAATAATCGCGACATCGCTCGTCTCAACCCTTTTACCTTCTGCCTTCGCAACGTAATGCGTTGGTTCGACGCGCCCAGCCGGTAATTCTGCCGCCTGAATCGGCCGCTTCACACCGGGATGGACACCGTTCAACTTTTTTAGTTCATCCCCGTGACTTTCAATGAAATAACCTCCAAGTTCTTTTAATGTCTGGTATTCGAAAAATAGGGTCTTGGGAAGTGAGCCAAACTTCTTCTCCAGGCGATTTGTCAATTGGACAGCCATGATCGAATCGACACCATAGCGTTCGAATTTTTCTCCATCCTTTACTCGATGCACCGGTCGCTCGAGCACAGACGCAATCTCTCCCCTCAAAAACTCCAGCGCGCTCGCCTCCAATCCTCTCGAGTCGTCATTCAAATAGGGAACAGAAAGTTCCTTCCCCGGAAGCCGGGTAATCGTAGCGTCGAGATAATCTAAAATCTTCTTTCGATTCCCGTTCATGACCGCAATTCGTGAAGAATCCGAACCCAACGCTTGATAAAAAGCTCTGATCCCTTGAGCGGTAATCATGGGAACAAAGCCCGTCATCTCAATCATCTCCCTCTCGGACACCGGATCCACTCGCATCCCACCCTCGCTCCAAAGAGGCCAATGGATGGCGTGGGAGCGTCCCTGCC
>JAQGOX010000133.1 GCA_028293365.1 Verrucomicrobiales bacterium
TTGATTCCGACTGCTTCGACTTCGATTCCCTCTTTCTTTGCCGCAGCAATTAAGCCGTCCTTCTGGATTACGGAATTGTCTTCGGAGGGGTTAAATAGTGTCCCAATGCGTTTTACCGAGGGGAGACAGGTTCGAATCACTTTGATCATTTGGTTGTGATCGCTTAATGGAGTTGATCCCGTCACGTTTGGGAGGTGATCGGTCAAACTGCGTCCGGCTCCCGCTTTGATCGGATCGGTGACTTGTGCAAATACAATCGGAATGGTTTGCACTTTCTTGATTGCCGCCTGAAGGGCAACCGTTGAAATGACGATGAGCATGTCGCTTTGATCTCCGATGGCGCTGTCCACCATGCTGCTAAGAGTGGGCAGGTCGCCCTGGGCATTGAGGACTTTGGCTTCGAAGTCCTGCCCAGTAACAAGGCCGGACTCAGCCAAGCCAGCCATGACCCCTCGCTGTGATTCTTCAATCGCTGGAACATCGTTGAGTTCAATCACGTGAACTTTCCATTTTTTTTGCAACGGTCTTCGAGTGCCAGTTTCTGATACGGTTGTTTTTGAACTGGATTCGATTTAGCGAAGCAGAGCAGGGGAAAGAGTAATCCCCAACTTTTTCGCCACATCGGGATTGAGTGCCGTCACATTGATTGAAACATTTGTCATCGGAATATTGGCTGGATTTTCTCCAAGCAACACGCGCGCAACATAAGGGGCCGTTGCCTTGCCGCTTTGGAAAAAGCCTGGACCGACTGACGCGAGCATTCCATGTGAGAGGTACTCTGCATCGTCATTGATCACAGGCAAATGCGCGGTCGCGGCCACTTTCAGGATGCCGTCGAGAGCCTGGTACGCAGTATTGTCGCTGGGAATATAAATGGCTTGAACATCCCGAGCCACCAATCCCTGGGTGGTCTGTGCGACTTCTCCAGAAGAAGCGGCTGTGAGTTCCACAAGTTTGATCCCTTTTTTGCGAGTAAGCTCACGCATGACCGAAATGATTTTCACCGAATTCGCCTCGCCGCTATTATAGAGTGTTCCTAGCGACTTAATTCCGGGAACGAGTCGTGGAATCAAATCCATTGTTTGGTCCAGTGGCGGAAATGATCCGACTCCTGTTACATGTTCGAGGTGTTCCATCCAGGATCTTCCCGCACCCGCTGCAATGGGATCCGTGACGCAAGTAAATACCACTGGCTTGTTTTTTATTCTGAAGCAGGCTCCCTGCAGCATCGGGGTGGTAAAAGTTACCAATACGTCTATATCGCTGCTATCAAAGTTTTGCATGATTGCAGGGATGTTCAACATTTCCCCCTGTGCATGTGTTTTCAGAAGTTTGACGTTTTTTCCTTCTTCGTAGCCAAGCTCTTTGAGCCCCTCCATCAAGCCTGCGAGGCAGGAATCGATTGCCTGTTCGGGTGCCAGATAGGCTATTCCGATATGAAAACTCCTGCCGGACGGCGCTGTCAGGTCCTTTTCGCCATGGGATTGTTTACTGGCATCCGGGCCGGTCTCTGAGTTCTGGATTGGCCGTCTGGAGCGCATGTCGCTGAAGAGCAGAACAGACGCCGCAACGGCTATAAGAATCAGCCCGAGCCCAAGTCTTTTTAGTGTAAACCAAATGTTATTCATGGCCAGCGCATCACGGAACGGCTGAATTCTACAGATGCAGGCGGATTTGAACAAGAAATCCAGTTCGCGCGAAAAAAGCGAAAATGAACCACCGACAGACATGATAGGCTCCGACCCGAATGGCGCTCAAATAGTGCCTAAAACTTTCTTGGACAATGGTGTGCGCCGACGCGTATCTGGAAGCGTTTCGAAACGTATTTTTCGGGAAAGGTTTTCCATTTTGGTAATCGTTTTTTGGAGGGTACGCCGGATTTCAATGGCTTTGCGAATTGACTGATACTGCTCGGGACTGAGTGCGACCGTGGCGGTCTTTTGCACCACCTTCCGGGTCCACTGATAACCAGAACGCGGGGGGTGAAGAGTCGAGCGGTCCAGAACCGATCCCTGTCCCTGTGTCGAGTTCGCCATCAGCGCTGATCACAGGCACGGCTTTCAGGCCAGCCAACTGATTCACTACACGTTCGAACCCAACCCGGATGCAAGCGGTGAGAAGGACAGGCCATCGCAAAAATTGACGCGTAGGTATAGGTGCTCGGAGTCGTCGCCGTGACTTCATTGAGATTATTTAAGGTCGAGCTCGTCACCGTCACGTTGTTGGTTTTCTTGTTTAGATTGAAGGCCGGATCATAAAGATAACCGAAATTCTCCGCCGCGACCGGCGAGCGGCCTGACGTGTAGGTTTTGGCCGAATAAACTTCGCCGATGTTGTCGTACAGATAATCCACATACCCGCCATCCGTGCGGGTTTGTCGAAAGCGTTCATTGCCGATGTCGTAAAGATAAGCCTGCTGGTCGAGGATCGCTCCGCCCATTTGCTTCAGATCGGTCTCTGTTAATTGCCCGGAGCCATTGTAGAAATTGCTGATGTAGGAGCTGTTCGGCAGCAAAAGCGCCGCACCAACCTGCTGGCACCTGCCTCCGAATGGTAATCGTAACTGAATGTTCCCGCCGTGGAGGTCAGGTTCGTCAGCCGGGAATTCGCATCGTAGCGGTAACCATTGGTAAAACTGCCGCTGGGCTGCTGAATGCTCAGGCAACTGGTCACCTGACTCTTCCCATCCTGCAACGTGAGTAAATCTCCCGCCGGACTGTAACTGAATGAATTGGTGTAAACACTCACGGCCACCTCTTTGGTCTTGTGACCGTTAGGATCATAGGTGTACTGCCAGATCTTGGAAAGCTGGTTCGTGTAGCTGCCAGGAGTTATCATTTTACGGATCGCGGTTTTGTCGCCGAGACGAACCGCAGCAGCAACACAATGACAAACGTGTGAAAGTTCATCCAAGTGTTTCGGCTTTCTTCACGTGCTGCGGGTAGATGCTCGGCGCACATACCCGCGCTCCGCAAAATAAGATGTATAGCTGCTCGGCCCCGCCACATTCGTCCTTCACGCAGCTCGACGCAGTCAAAAGTTTAAAAAACAAGGAAACTTGCACGGGAAGAGCCCCACGCAAAGGGCGCGAAGAACGGAGAAGAAATTTCGGAAACCGAGCTTCGAGTTGGGCAAATCACAATGGGTTCGAGGAAAAAGATCGTGTGATAGCGAGCGGCAGTGTGATCGCTTTTGGTTCAAGGTCCAAAGGTCCAATTATACCCCTCCCCCCCCCCATGCCAAAAAGTGTTAAAATCGTATAAATTCGTATACAATCGTATACACCACAGGAGATGCGCGTCGATGGTCAATGCTGGGGTACGCGGTTGAATTGATTCAATCGCGTGCCCCAGCGTCGTTTTACCACAAGCGCCTGAAGTAACGCATGGAAATCCATGCCAAATAAAATGTCAAAGAGCGGCGAGCTGTTTTAAACAGCTCGCACGATGTCCCGAGATTCCGCTCGGGCGGGTGCCATACATTTACTTAATTACTTGTTATGTTGTCAATTTCTTTTTAGCACTTTTTTAAGCCCTGTCTTGCGCGGCATGGCTTATCACTGGTTATATCCTTAAGGTAGATGGATGGATTTTCGGCCGACCTTTGGACATTGCGGGCGAAAGAATAGCCACAAGCGCGCTGATGGAATTTAACGAACTTTGCGATTTAAAGACTGTGTCATTAATGCGGACTGACCCCTTGACGGTTTGGGCGAAAATGTTTTGGTGCGAGCCGGTGATGGGTAACAAACAGTCCAGGGTGATAGGTTACACTTTTGAGTATGGGTGAGGTGGTTTATTTGGCAAGGGGTTTATGATCCG
>JAQGOX010000241.1 GCA_028293365.1 Verrucomicrobiales bacterium
TCACTCGGCGACTCTGCCAACGATTGGCAAAGCTCGCCGGTTCCTGGAATGCCTCGCACTAAAAACCCCTGGTTCCTGCACCAGCACTCCTCGGCCGATGGAAATCGTGGCACCTGGTTTCTCTGCAGCCTCACACCCGGCGGCGAACAACTCACAGGCGTTTTGAAGTCCAAGCCATTTAACATTCCGTCGAAATTGAGTTTCTGGATCGCTGGCCACGACGGCATTCCTTCGACTCCGCTGCAAAATCACAATTTCGTGCGGCTTCGGGAGGCGGGTAGCGATGCTATTTTGGCTGAGGCCCGACCACCACGAAATGATATGGCCCAAAAAGTCGAGTGGGATCTCTCGAAAGCGCAAGGAAAAACAGGCTATCTCGAGTTCACCGATAACAATACAGAGTCAGCTTACGCGTGGTTGGCTCTGGGGCGCTTTGAACCGGAAGTGGTGGCGATGCCAAAACTGAGTCCAAATCAAATTCCTCAGCGCCTTCAATCCGGCGCCGAAATTGCCAGGAGTCTAAAGCTCCAACAACCGCTTCCCCTCATGTCGGAACTACTGACCTCCGGTCACGCGGATTCGGAAAGTCTCGCCGCACTGGGTAGTGCGATTGCGAGCATTCGGGGAGACGAACCGCTTCTGGCAATGGCCCCGTTGCTGGGAGAAGCCGACGTCCCGGCTCCATTACAACAACAACTGCGCGCCGCTTACCAGGGCGCGAACGATAGCGAGAAACTGGACAAACTGGTGGAGGAGACCTTCCGGTCGACCGCCTATCGCATCCAGCTCAAGCTCGCGCAAAACCTCGCTGCCACGCACGAAGGGGCTGAAACGTTGCTGGCAAATATTGAGAATCAACGCGCTCCGGCCCGCTTGCTCCAGGAACGTTCGGTTCATGACAAACTGGTGGCAGCCAAGCCTGCAAACGCTGACGGACGCATCGCGAAACTCACCGCGAATCTGTCCAAACCGAGCGACCAGATCGAGAAAGTGCTCGAAGCGCGCCGCAAAAACTATGATCCGACGAAAGCCGATAAAGTTCGAGGTCAGGCTTTGTTCGTTAAGAATTGCTCGATTTGTCACCAAATCGACGGACAGGGTGCTGTGGTCGGCCCCCAACTCGATGGTATCGGTAATCGTGGCCTGGAGCGCCTCACCGAAGACGTGCTCGACCCCAACCGCAATGTGGACCGCGGTTTTCGCACCCAGATTATGGTGCTGAAAGACGGCGATGTGGTCAGCGGGCTTCCACGCCGCGAGCAGGGAGAACTTATTATTTTTGCGGATTCGACTGGAAAAGAAATATCAGTGCCAATCAAAAACATCGCGCAACGACGCGACTCCGATACATCCCTCATGCCGGAGAATTTCGCGGATGTTCTGACGACGGACGAATTCAACGATCTCATGTCGTTTCTGCTGAGCAAAGTCCCTAAAAAATAGGGCGATATAAAACGAAATGAAGATTTCGCGCGGTCAAAGAGTCTGACCTTTTTGACCGGCGCGAGCCCGGCGAAAACGTTTACGCGGCAGTGAAATCTGTCGGTGGTCAACGTTTTGCAATTTCGCCCTCAAATGTTGCTGTAGCTGGCCAACCGGGACGAAATCACTTAGTTTCCAGACAGAAGATTACTTACGAATCTCATTCCATACCAATGAATCGCAGAGCAACTATTTCCCGCCGCATTGTCCTTTTCGGGTTGGCTTCCCTGCTTCCGTGCGCCGCAATCGCACAAGAGGAGGCCCCCAAAAAAACATTTTTTCTCCCCAAAAGCCCGGTTGCTGCAGCCTATATTCTGGGCCGATTGTCGAACAAAGAACTGACCGAAGCTCCACGGGGAGAATTCGTTTACACCGCGTTGTTGAAACGTCCGGGGCTGGATCGAAAGTATAGAACCGAAGCACTGCAAGGCCTCGCGGAACTCCACAAATCCAGTCCCGCAGCCGAACTGGTAAATATCATTGCCGAGGTGGACAAGAAGGGAGATGACGCCCTGCCGGTGCTTCGCGATCTTTCAACCATTCTGTCACAGGCGAAACCAGAAAACCTTGCGCCACTGCGATCCAATCTTGAAACTCTCGCCGCCGATTCGCAACTCTTCTTCACCCGTCAAATCGCTTACGCATCGATTTTGACTGCGGACGGGAACGGAGACAAGGCGTGGGCCGCTGCCGAGTCCGACCAAAAAAAACTTGCCGATTTGATCTCATCTCTCGAATTCCTCAGAACCCCGGCGTTGCGCGCGAGCTTCTATCCGAAAATTCAACCGCTTCTCGCAAAGTCGGATGCACCCGAAGTCCAGCGCGCTGCCATCGGCGTAATTTCGCTGATGCCCGATCATGAAGCAGAGACATTCAAGGTGCTTGCCGACTTCGTTCAGTCCGGCACGGAACGAGACACGGCCATTTCAAGTTTGCAGCGGATCCCGAAAAAGTTTTGGCCGAAAGATCAGGTCGTTCCATTGCTCGCCAAATTGCTCCAGGATTTCCAAAATGTCCCTGCTGGGGAGCGGACGGAGCCGAACTTCATTAGCGCCATTCAATTCGCCGGCGATCTGGCGTCGTTACTGCCCCCGGAAAAGGCAGCGGCCACCAACAAGATTCTGCGCGGGCTGGGAACCACCGTTTTCGTCATTCACACGCTGGTGGAACAAATGCTTTATGACAAACAGCTTCTCGTCGTTGAAGCGGGAAAGCCGGTCGAGATCATTCTGCAAAATGATGACTCAATGCCGCACAATTTAGTTGTTGTCACCCCGGGATCAGTCGAGGAAATCGGCGGCGCAACGGAAAAAATGCCACCCGATCCCGATGCAGAAGGCCGCGTCTATGTGCCCGTTTCGCCGAAAATCCTCCACGCTACGAAATTGGTCGATGCTGGCCAAAAGGCTAAACTGAGTTTCACCGCGCCCACGGAACCGGGCGACTATCCCTACCTTTGCACGTTTCCCGGCCATTGGCGCCGCATGGTCGGCAACATGGCCGTCGTCAAAGACGTAGACGCGTATATTGCCAGTCACGCGGGGACGGAGCCGGCGATCACCGAATGGAAACTCGAAGACCTGGCTCCCGATTTGAACAAAGTTGGCTTCGGCAGAAACCTTGAGGCCGGAAAGGCTTTATTCACAACCCTCGGATGCGCCCAATGTCACAAACTTGGCGTCGAAGGGGTCGATTACGGTCCGCAATTGACCGACGTTTTCAAGCGTTACAACAACGATCGCGCCCAGGTTCTGCACCAGATTCTCGAACCTTCACTTGTGATCAGCAATCGTTATAGAACCATCGAATTCGAAATGAAAGACGGTGAGCCGGTTCTCGGGATGATTATCAAAGAAGACCCGCAAACAGTGACGATCCAAACCGGACCTTCGGATGCACTCATCCAAACCCTCAAATCCCCCGATATCAAAAGCCGGCAACCGCAGAAATCTTCAGTCATGCCGGTTGGTCTGCTGAACACCCTTTCAAAAGACCAAATCTTCGACCTGCTGGCATACCTGGAAGCAGGCGGAAAAATCGAACCGCACGATCATTCGCATCAACATTGAGTCGCAAATCGGTTACTAACAGCACTCGCTCAAAGCAATGCTGCGTAAGCCGCGAAGCGATTGGATTGGGGAATTAAAAAATCGAAACCGTGCTTCAGTGAAATCTCTTCTCCCCGATTTCAACCGTTATCTTCAATCGAGCTTTACCGAGGTTTGATTCGGGAACTTCCCTGATTGGCCACTGTAGAACCTGGGTTAGGTTTCCTCAGCCGGTGGATGGGCTACCGGATGAACAAAACAGGAAAAATTATGTTACACTGGACCATCACATTGCTGGTTATCGCAGTTATCGCAGCCGTGCTCGGTTTCTCTGGAATTGCCGGAGCAGCCGCCGGAATTGCGAAAATACTTTTCGCGGTTTTTCTCGTGTTATTTGTGGTTTCGCTGCTGTTCGGACGCCGCCGGGTTTCCTAACGGTTTTAGAGAATTCAGCGCAGAGGTTCAGGGTGGCGCAGCGCCGCTAAAACAAAACTTTACCAAGAACCTCCGACATGTCTCGCTCCCAGGTTTCCGAGACCGCCCGATTGTCACCCATCACGATGTAATGGCTGGGTAAGAGCTTCACCTCCCTGTATTTTCCCAGGGTCGGTTGTTTCAGATAGGGCTCGTTCAAGCGATCTCCGTCAATAAACACTGAGCCATCGTGAACGGAAAACCGTTCGCCGGGCATGGCCACGACGCGTTTAACAAGAAATAACCCGTGGTTTTCCACCGTCACCGTGACGATATCTCCGCGCTGCGGTGGATGCCATCGATAAGCCCAGCGGTTAACGAGATGAATAGAACCATTGCGGAGAGTCGGATTCATGCTTTCGCCCCGCACCCTGATTGGAACGAGGACAAACTTGAAAAGTAAAAAACTGCTCGCGACCCAAAAAAGAATCCTAACGAACGTCCATTTGGGGCGGCGGCCCAAAATCACCCGGATCGACCAGTGAGGCTTTTGCTCTGTGAGTTCCGTTTCCATAAAGCCAAATCTGCCATCGGTTCCGTGAATCAAAGAGCCGCGCCGTGCGTTCAACCCGGCTTGCTGTAGCTGTTCAATTCAACTTGTGATCGTCCGGCTTAATCCCCTTTTTTGCTTTGTTAAAACCAAACGCCGTGGGGGCATAATCGCCAACAAGATTTACATCGGCTTTTGCCGGAACTTCGAGATTTGTTCCCCAATAACAAGCATTAACTACAAATCGTCGCAGCCCTTCATTCAGCAGATCGGTCGCCGCGCCCATCGTGGTGGTCACGATTTTAGACGTGTTACCGGTTTCCGTTTTGTAATTGCGAAACCACGCGATCGGCATCATTGGATCGTTCTTTTTTCCATCGAGCCGAGCATCCGTCGGTTTCATTCCCGCTACAACCTCCCCATACATCAGCACATTTGCATCTTTCGGCAGGTGCGCGACACCATAAACATCGGTTGGCCCCCAAACATCGCTAACCCCGTGCATTAATGGGTGGTTTTTGAATGCATCGTTGAAGACCGCCCGAGTGCTTTCGCTGCCGTGATTCCCGTGGTGGCTGATCCAGGTATCGCCGAGCACCTGTTGACCGAAGCCTCCCGGCCACTCTCTGGACTGCCAGTCAAATTTTGCATAAGGACTCGTTTTATTGCGGCTATAGGCAAAAGAATGGGTCGCAGTCCGCAGACCGAGAATGGGTTTGCCCGCATTCAAGTAATCGGCAAAGTATTTCATTTTGTCGTCGGGCAATTCGCGGAATCGCAATTGCACAATCACCATGTCCGCATCAGCCAACTCCTCGAAGCCGGGAATATTTGTTTGAATGTTCGGATCGATCACACCATTCGTATCAAGGGGGAAAAGCACGGTGCAGTTAAACCCATGACGCACAGCCAGAATCTTGCCAAGCATGGGAAGGCCCTCTTCGGAGCGATACTCTTCATCGCCGGAAATAAGCACGACCTTTTTTCCTTTGCCCGGACCATCCTTGCCCGCATAGCTGACGCGGTCTGACGCGCTCGTTGATACCAGTGATGCGAGCAAAAGGCTGGCAAGTAAAGATGTGAGGTGCTTCATAAGTCTTCAGTTGGACGAAAAGTCACTTACCGCATTTCAATCTAAAGCACAAGCAAAGTGACGATAGTTTCGAATTCAATCGATTCCTGGA
>JAQGOX010000197.1 GCA_028293365.1 Verrucomicrobiales bacterium
GCACCAGCGGTGACTGGGTCTATTATGTCCACAACGGATCCGCGACCGATAGCTTCACCTACACGATTAGTGACGGGCATGGCGGCACAGCGACCGGAACGGTGACTGTAAACATCCAGGATCCGGACACCGAATCCTCCACCGCGCTCAGCATTGTGGTGGATGGCAGTGGAGCACATCTGACCTTCGATGGGCTTCCCGGAGCGATCTACACGATCGAGTTCAAAGACACTATTGGAGATCCCTGGCAGATCCAGGGAACGGCATCCAGCAGCGGCCTGGGACTGTTTCATTACGATGATCCGGCGGGAGGTTCAGCGCGGTTTTACCGGTACGTCTACCGCTGAACTGAGGCAAAAAAACCATGCGCGCCAACCCCCTGATTAATGTAGTAGTGGACGTGAGGACACTTATTTGTTTCCGCAAGCCCCGCGACTCGGCAACTAACAGCATGACGGCATGTGCAGCCGCGCCTTTGATTTTGTATATATGAATTTTAAAAAAACAGTATTGGTGGCGAGCGCGCTCTGCGCGATCCCGGCCCTGCAGGCGCAGGTGACTGAAAACTATTCTTTCAGCCCGAACCTGGCGATTCCGGATGGCAATGCCACCGGGGTAAAAGATGTGCAGACGATCAGCAGTTCCATCGCTTCGATTGCGGATATCACCGTCAGCCTGAACATCACGGGTGATTTCAACGGTGATCTGGCTGTGTATCTTCGCCATGATTCCGGCTTCACGGTCTTGTTAAACCGGGTCGGTGTGACGGGCGTAAACTCCTTTGGATATGATGATCACGGGTTTGATGTCACCTTCCGGAACGATGCGGCGCATGACATACACAGTTACCGTGACTTCTCAACCACAACCGCGGGAGCACAGGTCGTAGGGCTATGGCAGCCGGATGCTCGAGACGGCAGCCCGGTTACAGGAAGTCGCACAGCGACATTGATTTCGTTTCAGGGGATAAATCCAAATGGTGATTGGACGCTCTTTGCGGCTGACCTGCAGAACGGAGGGAGCACGAGCCAGGTCGCAAGCTGGGGCATGCAAATCACGGCCGTTCCCGAGCCGCAGAGTATTGCGCTGGTGGCGGGAGCAGGACTTTTGGGATTTGCGCTATGGAGAAGGAAAGTCCTCTACCGCCCGGCAGCCGGACGTCGAGCACCAGGGACGCTGGAATAGCGGGTCGTTGGTGCTTTAAAAAACTCCCGGGCCGCCGCAAACATCTGGGATATCAGCATTACGGACCGCAGTAGGCTGCTGAGAGCCGCGCGCATCGACGGATCGTCGTCAACGAATATCGTTTCCCCAGGCTACCGGATTGCCCTCACGGGACGCTTCCCCTCTGATCGGCAGCGTGAAAGAAAACTGAACTCCCGGTCCGTCGTTGGCTCTGGCTTGCAAGTGTCCGCCGTGCGCTTCGACAATCGAGCGGCTGATTGATAGCCCCAAACCCAAACCCTCTGGCTTCGTGGTGTGGAAAGGCTCGAATACTTCTTGCAATCGCTGCGGGTCGATCCCGATGCCCGTATCCTGAACTGTGACGGTAATGGCGCCCGGCGGCTCCATTCTCGATTCAATTATTATTTGGTGCGGCCGCCCGGTCGCTTCGTTCAGAGCATCGAACGAGTTCATCACCAGGTTCAGCAAGACCTGTTGCAGTTGCACGCGGTCCGCAGTGATCCGCGGGAGATTGGGGGCCAATCGAGTTCGCATTGACACACGGCCTTGATGGGCTTCCAATTCAGTCAACGCGACAATTTCTCCGATCAGCTCGTCCAGGGCGAACTCAGTTTTGGTCAGCTTGCCAGTCGTCAAAAGAGAGCGAATGCGCGCGATCACCGCGCTCGCCCGATTCCCCTCTCGAATAATCCGCTCCAGAGCCTCCCGAGCCTCTTTTAGGTCCGGTGCTTTGCCAGCCAGCCAGTGCAGGCAGGCGTCGGCATTGGTCACGATTGCCCCCAGCGGTTGATTCACTTCATGCGCAATGGAGGCGGTCAGTTCGCCAGCGGTGGTAGACCGCGCGACGCGAATCAGTCGCGCTTGCGTCTGTCGCAATGCCTCCTCAGCGCGCCTGCGGTCGCTCACATCGAGGAAGCAGTTGATGGCCCCAACCTGCTCCCCTTTTGGATTCCTCAGTGGCGTGAGATTGACCATCACAATCACGCGTGAACCATCGGGTCGCTCCATGATAACTTCCTGGTTCCGCACGGGCGCGCCCGTGCGCAGGATTGCGGCCATGAGTGATTCTTCGTGAGGCACCAGGGTGCCGTCGGGCTTAAATAGGCGCAGGGATCCACAATAGCGCTCGGCAGGGTCGCCGAGGCGAGGGTGGCGTCCCCATAGTTCGGCGGCCATTGGATTGTAGCGCTGGATCAGGCCGTTCATGTCGACCACATAGACGGCGGCAGGCAGCAGCTCCAGGATTTCGCGAAGCCGCAGCTCGCTCTCGCGCAGGGCTTCTTCCATCCGCTTCCGCTCCGTGATGTCCATCACCGCGCCGACAAATTCAAGGTTGCCCGATCTGTCTTTGTCGGCATGAGCGACAACATGGAGATGCTTGACGAAACCAGACGGAGTCAGTAATCGATGTTCGATTTCGAAGTCCGCCCCCTCAACTTCAGCTCGATCAATCAGATGCCGCACGCGGGGAGTGTCTTCCGGATGGGTGCGCTCCAGCACCAACTTCAAGGTCGGCTTGATTGCCTGGTCGCATTCGAAGATTCGAAAAGTCTCGTCAGACCAGAGGATTTCTCCGCTCGAGACGTTCCAGCCAAAACTGCCCGTTTTACTCAGTCTCTGCCCTTCGGCCAGGTAAGCCTCGCTTTCCTTCAGCTTCTCTTCGGCCCGCTTTCGATCTTCAATATCGGTGTTCGTTCCGTACCACCGTACGATGCGTCCTTCCGAGTTGCGCAGCGGCACGCCCCGCGCGAGGAACCAACGGTATGCCCCGTCGGCTCTTCGGTGGCGTTCTTCCTGTTCGTAGGGCGTGCCATTTACGGCCGCCTCCTGCCAGGCTTTCAGCACCCGCTCGCGATCTTTGGGATGAAGCATCGTCTGCCAGCCCTCGCCCTGCAGTTCTTCCAGTTTTAGTCCGGTGTACGAGCGCCAACGGTCGTTGCAATAATCCAGTGTGCCGTCCGCCGGCCCACTCCAGATCTGTTGAGGAATCGCATCGATCAATATCCGGGCCTGCAGTTCGGCTTCCTGGCGCTCGATGATTTCTCTCTTCAGGGCCTCATTGGCGGCGGCCAGTTCTCTGGTTCGCTCCTGCACATTCTGTTCAAGCTGCTCGTTGAGTTTCTTTATTTCGGCCTTGGCCTGCTTCAGCTCGGGAGTCTCGATGATTTCCCAGTGTCCATGCCGCCGGGCCATTGCCATTTGGTGAACGCGCGCCACGTCGAAAATTTGATCGCCTGGGCTCGATTTGAGTGGATAGGTGCATAATATGATCATTTGATGATCCGCGATCTGCTCATCGAGTTCTTTTTCATATTCTCGAAAAACCATCCAGTCATCCTTTTTGGTCCAGCCCGTGTCTCCGGAAGCTCTCAATCCGGCATAGCCGCTCATTAACGCCTGGTTGAGTTTTTCCCGCCAGCGCTGGAGCACCTGTTGAGGATCTTGCTGGCCGTGGTGGAGGTACCACGCGTTATGGGCATGGATTTCGAGGGCTCGCTTCGCTATATGGCGGTCCAGATCAGGAACAACTTGCCCCAACGCCTGCTTTGCTTCCGTCACGGTCAGAGGTGGCGAAACCACCCAGAGACAACACTCGTTGTTTTCGAGGCCCGCTTTGAAGAATTGCGTCAGCGTGTCGACCAGATCCTGCTTCGTCTCATAAAAGTAACAGAAGTGCGTTCCCCATCGCACCTCCCCAATGACGGGGATGCCTGTCGGCCTTAACGCATCTGCGGTTGACTCTCTTGGCTTCATAGCGGCACCACCAATAAAATAGCTCCGAAATATCCGGGAAGCGCCAGCGTCCGATCACGCCGCAATGGGAAAAAATGGGTCATGCAGGTTCAGGTCGGCCGTCACGACTATTATCGCGCGAAGACAAAAATCCATGGCCGATGTTCTTTGGTAACAGGAGGCTCCGTAATTGGCAAGAATACGCCGGACTCAAAACCGAAAGGCAGGCAGCCACACCTCCGATTGATCCCTCCGCGGTGCTCTACCCAACAATAGCGCATTTTCGGCAAAATTTTCCTTCCCTAAAAATCTCAGCGGCTCAGGGTCTCTGCGCGAGATTTCTTCTCTTTCCTTTGCGTTTTTTGCGTGAGGCTCTTCCCATCCAACCTTAAGTTGCGCCCGGCCGCGCTGTGACCTCCGCGTCTCCGCGTGAACCCCTCCCCACAGGAAATTTGACTCAGCCGCATTCCTCTCCTTTTTCGTGAAGTTTGGTCCCCTTTTCGTGGGCTTCCCATTCTTCCCCCTCTCTTCCATTCCGAATGGAGGAGAGGGCCGGGGAGAGGAGGCGCCTGAGTTCGTCAAAATTAGCCAAAACTCACGATTAACCCTCCAATGTAAGCCTCAATTTGTCGTTTTTACCGGGCATTCTCGACCAAATTGCCTTCAAAAACCTCTCAAAAACTTTTTTAAACTATTTTGACCCAGGGACGGCGGATGTCCCACCCCCCATGCTACGATTCACGCAAGATATGAATCAAAAAAGCATCAGACAAACCGTCAACTTCTCAACCAAACCAATTCCTGTTGGCCGGGTTCCCCAACCCGGCGTCCTCGTTCCGATCCCTCTCATTAGCAGTCGCGCGTTAGCTGGGTGTTTAAAAGTCCCCGCACAATTCAAAACCGTTTCAACACTTTTCCATCCTGAGATCCAGAGGCGATCCGAGACAATCAATGGCGGAAAGGACCTTCGGTGGCGATCAGGGGCGATCAGGGGCGATAAAGGGCGATAAAGGGCGATAAAGGGCGATCCAAAAGGACCATAAACCCCAACGAAATGCAGAAAAAGACGATAA
>JAQGOX010000210.1 GCA_028293365.1 Verrucomicrobiales bacterium
GATCGCGAGTCACGCTGACAACCGCGCCTTGTAGTCGTGATGCGCGTTCATTCAGCAGAACGGAAAAGACCTCAGGTCGATAATAGGCGATGTGGATCAGCGAGTCGTTCAGTGGACCCATCCGTGCGTCCGTCAGCCAAACCTGCCCGGCGCCGGAGGCGTTGATCGGATACGGAATCCAGGTCAGGGGATCGGCTATGGGCGCCGGATATTTTTCTTTTGGCTGCAGCGTGCTGAGAAACCCGTAGAATTGATGGTCGCGCACGACATGAATGGGTGTTGACGGCACGTAGTTACCTTGTTGATCACTCGCGGTGATCAACCCTGTTTTGGGATTTATGCCGATAAACGGAGAGCGAAATCCGTAACCAAGGACGGAACTGGATCTGCCGTCCGGGGAGATGCGCAATACAGTGCCATTGTGTTTTCCCAGTGCGGACATTTGGATCCGCCTTTGGCTATGACAAAGGAACCGTCCGGCGCGGCTCGAATACCTTGTGCGTATTCCCGGGTCTCGGCTGTTTGGGTGTAAGCATTGGAAAACATTTCATAGATATCCGCTTCACCGTTTTTGTCCGTGTCTCGCAAGCGCCAGATTCCGTTTCGATCGCAGACAAACAATTCATCGTCCCGCACACAAAGCCCCATCGGCTCTTGAAGGCCTGAAGCGAACCTGTGCCATTGAACGTTCTGCAAATCGCCAGAGAGCCCTTCGATCATCCAAACGTCGCCATCGAATGTTACCGCCGCCGCACGCCCTTCGTGGAAAAAGGCTATATCTGCGAGGCGTATATTCCGGTGCCAGGGGTTTTGAACCGGGAGCGGAATATTATCCGAGACATAGGCATCCACCGTGGATGACAGGATGGCCCGAGTTTTTAATTTTTGGGGCCAGCGTGGTTTCCGCAAAGGGGAGGCAGGGGTTTGGTCTGTTTTTTCCCAGGTTTTGATCTTTCCGAAACCGATGGCTAATTGAAAATCCAAAGCTTGCTCTGAAGGTTTTACATGCACGACCACTATGCCGTCCTGACGCGGGACCTTTTCGACCAGGGAGGAGAGAGAATTGGGTTGGGTTGAGAGTTCGAGATTGATCTCGTCTTGTGTCGAAGCAGCTTTTTCTCCGACAACCAGAGTGAGATCCGTTTCTCGTCTCTCCAGGTGGAAGCTTCGCTGTATGAACGGTTGGTCCTGTTGCAAAATTGCCTCGACCGTTTCGATGACCTGAACATTTCCGACTTGATACTCAAGACGCATACCTCGTTCCGTGAGTCGGAGGGCGTTAAAACGTCCCAACGCAACTGGAAGAGGGCCACGGCCGATTTCTTTGGGATCAGGACCGGCTTCACGAGGATCACTCAACGAAATTTCGGTTCCTATCTGCCATCCGGCATAAATGCCGGTTTTGAGCCATGGTGTTCCTATAATCTGAGGCAAATGATCCTCTCCTTCCACGGTCTTGGTGCCGGGCGAATGGTAGGAAATTTGAGACATCGAAACAGGCGTGACACCGGTTCCGATCCAGAGCGCGGAAATCCTTAAAAGATCTGTATCAAAACAGGCCCAGCAGTTGTGGCCCAAATTCAAGATCAGACCGCGTGGGGTCAGATTGTCGGATGGACCTCTGCGGCCCGGTTTGCGAGTATCCAATGTCGAAGTGAAAAACGGGAAATCGGGCTCGACAAAGGGACCCCATTCCGCGGACGGTGAAAGATCTTGAGCCTGCGTTGCCAGTGCGTCCAGGACTGCCAGGCCGATAATAAAAAAAGCAATAATCGACATTGAAGCAAGCCATCCAAAATTCTTGAAAGTGGGCCGAAGCAGATTGCTACGAATCATTGGATGAGTATAAAACGAAAAGCATTGCAGTGGCGAGTGAACTCAACCGGGCTCTATCCAATGCCAAATGGCTCTGGTAATCGAGCGGATCCAGTTGGAAAGCAGTTGTTCTCTTGCATATACCTGAACGCAGCCTATTGTTTTTCCCGAATGCGAGAGACAGGTAAAATACCCGCGAACTGTTAGGATGAACAATGAGCCAACTTGACCTATCCCAGCAACTCGCCCAATGTCAGGCTGAATTGGAAGCGACCCGGAAGGAGTTGCAGTCTTTTTCCTACTCCATTTCGCACGATTTGCGGGCGCCGTTGCGTGCGATCGATGGATTTTCGCGAATTCTACAGGAGGATTACGCTCAAAACCTTGATGCCGAAGGACAGAAATATCTCGGTTTTGTCCTGACAAACGCGCAGCACCTGAGCCGTTTGATCGAAGATTTGCTGATATTCTATCGGCTCGGTCAACATCACCTGCAAAAGGCAGATGTGGATATGACGGATCTGTTTCGGGCAATCGTGACAGAATTGAGGGCAAACGAGCGTTCCCGCTCGGTTACGGTGGAAATTGCCGAACTTCCCCCGGCGCACGCGGATGTTGTGCTGTTGCGACAAGCGGTATCCCAGCTTGTCACAAACGCGCTGAAATTCTCCAGGAGACGGGTAGAAGCGAAAATCGAAATTGGCTGTCAAAAAATTGACAAGCAAAATGTCTATTTCATTCGGGATAATGGGATCGGTTTCGAGATGCAATATGCTCCCAAGCTTTTCCAGGTTTTTCAAAAACTCCACACGGGGGATGAGTTTGAAGGGAGCGGCATCGGGCTGGCAATGGCACACCGTGTGATAACGCGGCACGGTGGAAAAATTTGGACGGAAAGCAAACCGTCTCAAGGCACCACCTTCTTTTTCACGCTTCCCTAAGCCTGATCTCGTTCGCCGGATCAAACAGTCTCGCCGGAGGGGGAAGCTTTCTCTGGCGGTATCAGTCACTCCTGGAAAGCTACTGTCTTTCAGATGGGCGGCTGCTAAAGTAACCCCGACGTAAAAGTTTAAATTCTATGTTTGCGCCCCTGCTCGAACCGGAAATTCGAAACATGATCAAGGAACGCGATTTCGCGGGCCTCAAACAGTGTTTTTCGGATTGGCCTCCGGCGGATCTCGCTGAATTGATCGCCGATTTGCCGGTTGAAGAGCAGGTCGTAGTGTTTCGAATGCTGCCCCATGAACTCGCGGGGGCAACCTTCGAGTATCTGAGCCACCATACGCAACACGCCCTCCTTCACGCCATGGGGCGCGAGGACGTCGTCAAGTTGATCAACGACATGTCCCCCGACGACCGAACGTCGTTGCTTGAGGAATTGCCGGGATCGGCTGTGAAGCAGTTGCTGCAGCTCCTGAGTCCAGAACAATTGGCCGTTGCGCAATCACTCCTTGCTTATCCGGAAAAGAGCGTTGGCCGACTCATGACGCCGGATTTCATCTCGGTGCATGATGATTGGACCGTGAAGGAGGTTTTGGACCATGTTCGGGAGCATGGTCACGATCGGGAAACGCTGAATGTTATCTACGTCACCGATCAGGAGGGTAAGTTGATTGATGATGTTCGCATTCGCGAGTTTCTGCTTCAGCCGCTGGACAGGAAAGTCGCCGATATTCGGGACAGCAACTTCATAGCCCTCAAAGTCAGGGATTCGGAAGCCGATGCGATCAATCTGTTCAAGCGTTATGATCGAACGGTTCTTCCTGTAGTTGATTCCGACGCCCGATTGATTGGAATCGTTACCGTCGACGATATCCTGGATGTCGCCGAAAAAGAGACCACTGAAGACATTCAAAAAATGGGAGGTATGGAAGCCCTTGATGCTCCGTACCTGAGCATCAGCTTATTTTCCATGATCAAAAAGCGGGCGGGGTGGCTGTCGCTTTTGTTCCTCGGAGAAATGCTTACGGCGACCGCTATGGGATATTTTCAGGATGAAATCGAACGAGCGGTTGTTTTGGCGTTGTTTGTTCCCCTGATCATTTCAAGCGGCGGTAATTCAGGTTCGCAGGCGACCTCACTGATCATTCGATCCTTCGCGGTACGCGACGTATTGATCACAGATTGGTGGCGGGTGTTTCGGCGTGAAATGATGGCAGGGCTCGCATTGGGCAGCGTTCTGGCCGTCATCGCAACAATCCGAATTTTGATCTGGCCGCATCATGCCCAACTATACGGACCTCATTTCGCTCTCGTCGCCGCAACTGTAGCGTTTAGTTTGATCGGGGTGGTTTTATTCGGGAGCTTGTCGGGATCGATGCTCCCATTCGTATTACGCAAGGTCGGCTTCGATCCGGCAGTCTGTTCGGCGCCGTTTGTCGCTACGTTGGTGGATGTAACGGGATTGGTAATTTATTTCACAATCGCCTCGAGTATTCTAGGCACGACCCTGCTGGCACGGCCCAATCCGAATGTTATCAGATTTGGCCAGGAGCGGACGACCAGGGGAACCGCGAGACTCATGCACCTGAACGATGACTGGGAGGTGAAGGATGTCGACCTGATTCCAAAGGACAACAGAATCAATATTGCGATCGATCCGACCGAGCATCTATTGAGCACGAAATGCCCCAACTGCGGCGGCCACCTCTCGGAGCACGGTGCCGCAACCATCACACACACTTCGTATTTGGATTGGTTCGATTACAAAACACAAATCGATGCAAAAATTCCGCAGTTGCAATGTGATAGTTGCGGCAAACCTTTTGCAGCGGCTGCGCCGGTGAAGCGTTGACGATCTTTAACCTACCTTGACTGACCGCTTGATTCGGACTTTTCTTTTTTTCTGTCCGTAGTATTCGTTATCCATGTCCAAGAGAGGTCCTTCATTGAATCCGAGCCGGCGTCAGTTTCTTAAGCAGGGAGCAATGCTTGGAATTGCAGCGTTGGCAAGAGAAGCATTCGTTGCAGCCGAGGATATGGTCATGCTTCCGTTTGAAAACGGAGAGCGACCTCTGGTAAAGTATCCAGGAAAACGACCCTTAATTCGGCAGACCACGCGTCCTCCGCAGCTTGAAACACCATTCTCGGTTTTTAATGAAGGGGTGATCACTCAGAATGACGCATTTTTTGTGCGTTATCATTTAATGCTATCGCCACCCACGAGCATAGATCCCGAGACGTTTCGGGTAGGTAACAAAGGCAAGGTTAAGAGTCCTATGGAGTTTAGGTTGGAGGACCTGAAAAAGCTTCCGGAAATCGAAGTTGTGGCTGTGAATCAATGCTCGGGTAATAGCCGGGGGTTTTCGAACCCGCGCGTTCAGGGTGGCCAATCGGGAAATGGCGCGATGGGAAACGCGAAGTGGAAAGGAGTTCGGCTCAAGGACGTCCTTGAAAAAGCCGGAATTGCTTCGGATGCGAAACAAGTATTGTTCAATGGACTGGACGGGCCGCTTTTACCGAAGACGCCGGATTTCATCAAGGCGCTCGACGTGGAGCAGGCGATCGACGGAGAGGTCATGCTCGCTTACGAGATGAATGGCGAGGATTTGCCAATGCTCAATGGATTTCCGTTGCGACTCGTGGTTCCCGGGTATTACGGCACCTACTGGGTGAAACATGTCAATGAGATCACGCTGGTGGATGAATCATTTAATGGATTTTGGATGAATCCGGCCTATCGCATTCCAGATAATGGCTGCGGATTTATCGAGCCCGGCACCACTTTCAAGAAGACCATTCCGATTGGACGTTTCAATGTTCGTTCGTTTATCACTTCGATGTCCGATGGAGTGAAGCTTAAGCAAGGGACGCCGGTAGTTGTGAAAGGGATCGCGTTCGATGGTGGATATGGCATTCGGGAAGTCGTTCTGTCAGACGATGACGGCCAAACCTGGCGGGCGGCCCGGCTCGGCCAGGATTTAGGCAAATATTCGTTTCGTCCATGGGAGTTTTCTTTTACGCCTAAGGCAGCCGGTTCGTTTGCGTTGAAGGTCAAAGCAACGAACCGGACGGGACAGTCCCAGCCGATCGAATCGCAGTGGAATCCGTCGGGCTATATGCGCAACGTCATTGAAACTGTGAAAGGCGAGGTGGTGGGATGAGAATTCAACTGGCTTCCACAACTTTGATTGTAGTCGTGGCTTTTGCCGCGCTTTTGGCAGAAGCGGTCCCCGTCAAAATCACTTTGCCGCCGGAAACGGCAAAATTGAAAGATGGACCTGGATCCGAATTGGTAAAAGGCCAATGCCTGCTTTGCCACTCCGCTGACTATATCTCGACGCAGCCACGACTCTCAATGGCAGCGTGGAAGGCGACAGTCATTAAAATGCGCGACAAATACGGAGCGCCGATTGTGGAGGATAAAATCGAAGCGCTTATACAATATTTGACGGCAAACTACGGTTCGACTGCCGGGACTGGAGCGAAGAAATAGGTTTTCGTCCATTGCCGACAAACTGGACATCATGACGCAGTGAAGTATGGTTTGGGGAACGCGGCCCTATGTCACCTGTTGAAACAATTCTAGCGGTTTGCATCGCCATAGGACTGAGTGCCGCATGCGGATTCCGCGTGTTCGTTCCGTTGCTTGTGATGAGCATTGCGGCGCATACGGGAAACATCCACCTGGGGCCGAATTTTCAATGGCTTGCCACGACTCCGGCGCTGGTCACCTTCAGCCTCGCAACTCTGATCGAAATTATCGCCTATTACA
>JAQGOX010000215.1 GCA_028293365.1 Verrucomicrobiales bacterium
CGTTGGTCGTTCCGGTTGGGCGGGACGCCAATTCAACCAATCGTGCCTCGATCTTTTTGCCCTTGAACCCCGCGCTGGCAATATCTGCCTGAATGGTTACCGGCGCATCTTCGAACGCTGTTTGCGAGACACTCACATTCCGAACCGAGATATCCGATAGTCCTTCGCTTCGACCCGAGATGACCGGAAAGACCGGTGGCAACCCGGTTAAATCAAGGCTCGTTTCCGACTCCGTGGCGTTTACATCGCTGAACAGAAGAATTCCAGCCACCGGTTGCCCCTTAAAACGTTCTCGAAGGCTTTTGAGACTCCCACCCAAACTGGTCGCACGACCCTCAAAGCCCAGTTCGCTAAAATCGCGGGTGCTTTGGAGCGTCGTGTCGAACAAATACTTTCGAACTTGAAATAGATCTCCGAGCCTGCTCTGCCAGGGCGCTTCCGCTGTCAGAAGCGTTTTGACAGCTTCCCCACGACTTCGGGCTTGTCCAGCGTCGTGGATTTGCATGCTTTGACTATTGTCCGCAAGAATTGCGAAGTAGTTTGCCCCCGCTTTCGGACGCGTGGAAGTCCACATCGGTTCCAAAAGACAAAATGCAATCGCCGCCAATCCGGCGAGCCGAAGCGAGAGCAGCATCGTCTTAAGGCCCCATGAAACGGGCGATTTTCGATATCCAAGAAAAGAGACAATACCGCCCAGTGCAAATAACAAAAGAGCCGGCACAAGCCAGCCTGGCGCCGAAATAAAAAGCGCTCCAATCAACATTGAGCCCACTTTGCCACCGAAGCCCGGGAATCGCGAAAACAATTTCGCGCTTTCATGCTAAGTCGTTTCTCTTGCCCACCGCTAATTCAGTCACCGAAGTGTAGGCATCGCTGGATTCACCTTCGAAATAAAGTTCGACGGCCACTTTCAGGTTCGCGATCGCCTCTTCGCGGGTTTCCCCAAAACTGGAGACATCCACATTTAGGCATTGAGCAACAACAAATTCATCCTCGCGATAAGTGCAATATACCATCGATTTCATGAGTAGAAGTGTAACACTCAGAAAAGGAGAGCAATAAAGGTGATTTGCTTCCATCTCGTCCGGTCGCGAGGTGTCATCACCACACTCCTCTTGGGAGCGTTGGAATTTCTATGTGAACACAACCCCGTGTGACTGGCCCCTGAGTCGCGGGTCATGTGACTTAATAAGTACTGGACGACCGGCCAGAAGCTCGTCACAGCGCTCCAGCGTTTCCTGTTCCAATCGTTCCATGGCTTCTTCGGTATAGAATGTGATGTGAGGCGTCAGGATGACATTCGGAAGCGCGAACAGTCGGCTCAACGGGTGACCCGAGAGGGATAGGGGCTCCTCGCTGAAAACATCCAGTCCCGCTCCAGCAATGCGCCCGGAAAGGAGGGCATCGACCAACGCGGCTTCATCGACCAGTGCTCCCCGTGAAACATTAATCAGCGTTGCGGACGCTTTCATCTGCTCAAACTCAGCGGGTCCAATGAGACGACGTGTGTTCAGGTTGAGCACCGCGTGCAAAGAAACGAAATCAGCCAGGGGGAGCAAGTCTGATAATCGCCCGCATTTTTCCACACCCGCACGTCGCATGGTCTCCTCGTCCACAAAAGGGTCGAAACCGAGAACGCGCATGCGAAATCCCGCGTCTGCCATCCGCGCAAGACTGCGCCCGATCTTCCCAACGCCGATCAATCCCAGGGTTTTACCTGCCAAATCGTTCCCGAGCCATTCGCGAATCGGCCAGGCCCACCCGGAGTTCTTCATCTCGCAATGCAATGGCCCCAGCTTACGCGCCAGTGCAATCATGAGGGCAAAGGCACCTTCCGCCACTGTTTCCTCAGCATATTCGGGAACGTTTACGACCGGAATATGGCAGCGGCGGGCGGCCTCGATATCGATCGCATCAATCCCTACCCCGTATTTAATGATGCCCCGCAGGCGCGGTGCAGCCGAAATCACTCGCGCCGTAATTGGGGTGTAACACATTAGGAGCAAATCCGCGTCGGCCACCTCCGCGATTAACTGTTCCTCCCCGACACCCTCCGGCAAAGTAACAAGCGTCAAGCCACGGGCGCGCAGCCCGGCATCCACTCGCGGACATTCCAGCTCACGGTCGGTTCGTATTGCTTTCATGGATGGTACGGCTCAATTTCCAAAAAATTGAAGGTCTGTTCCTGCCCGAATGCAAAAGGCGAATTCAAGTCGTCCGGCCAATCTGATACAGTCAGTTTCGCCGTGCTGTTTTTAGCCCTGAAAACTTTCCAATGATAGGTAATCCAGACCGGTATTTTGGGTTCGGGGCCTGAGGCATAGAGTTCGTTGAATGACCGCTTGGAATCGATATCGGCGCCTTCAATGTTGACCGACCCAATAAACTCA
This sequence comes from Verrucomicrobiales bacterium, assembly GCA_028293365.1. GTDB lineage: Bacteria > Verrucomicrobiota > Verrucomicrobiia > Limisphaerales > SXQI01 > JAQGOX01. The sequence continues at coordinate 2,391 of JAQGOX010000215.1, forward strand.
CTGGTTTCATCCAGTGTCTTTGCTTTCGGGTTCACCAGATCATTGTAGTCGCAGGAGAACATTTTCATCGAATAAAGCCTTCCAGGTTCCAGGTCTTTGATGAGTTGAGAAAATGTGTTCGGACCCTTCTGGCTCCGTTTCATGTAAAGAAAGGTGTCACCGATATGTTCCGGGTCGGCGGGACGTCCGAGTCCCATGTAGCGCCCTTCGATTCGTCCATAACGTGGAAAGTTTTTGGAGGAAATGCTCCCTTCTTCTGCCGCGTGTAACGTCCATCCCTCGGTTCCCTTTTCAAAATCGGCATTTTGGATATGCCGGAGAAAGAGAGGGTCTCGCGTCAGCATTTCAGTTTTGCCTTCGATGGCATAATGCCGATAAAGCTTGCCGACGAAACGGACCGTTTCCTCGTCCGCTAAAAGCGAGGTCCACCATTCCAATCCCCCGATACCCGCCAACGACGTATGATTTGCCACCAGATTCATTTGCTGATCCATCCAGACGTGGTAATCGACATTCGGCTGTTTGTTGATGCCTCCCGGAGGCATGGAAAACAGGCCAAACGCAATTATCATCTGCTTCTTCACCCCGGGTTCTTTTGCCTCCCAATCCGCGATGCCGTCGACAAACGTCTTCAATGCCTCACTGGAACCCTTCTCGCTGGACATTTCATGAAGATAACGTTCGAGGGCGACGCGATAGCCGCAGTTTAAAATGGTTCGAATGACATTCGTTCCGATGATTTCCTGGTTGAGTTTCTTTCCGCTTCCTCCGACATAGACATAGGTCATTTTGTTCGTATATCGGACGTCGTCGCGCATCATGTTGAGAGCCTTCGCAAAGGCTTCGTACTGCTGTCGTTCCTGCTCCATACGCTCCATGCGTTCAGAAGTCATCGTCGTGACCCATTCTGAAACAGGCCTGTTTACGATAAACTCATTCACGATAATTCCGTCC
>JAQGOX010000219.1 GCA_028293365.1 Verrucomicrobiales bacterium
CTAACATTCACCAAAGGTGGAACAAATCAGCAAACCGTCAGAATTCAGGCTCTCGCGCGCGGAACTGCGAATATTCAAATCGATTCCGCAAATGCCGGCGGACTGCCGATCAAGAATCAGGAAATCATCACAGTCGTGCAAGGCGCATTAAAAAACCCCAGCTTCGAGAGCACCCCGCCGCCAAGTGGTGTCGGCTATGGCGCAATCGCCGGTTGGACTAGTGTTGGAAGTTCCGGAATTAACACCTCAGCGGGTCCTTTTGCGGACAACGGTGTTATCCCGGATCGCACGCAAGTCGGGTTTCTCCAGGGAGCGGGAAGCCTTTCCCAAAATGCCCAGGGCCTGATCCCAGGGAAACATTATTGGCTCCAGTTTTTCTATAATGTCAGAAACGGCAGTCTCATGGATCTCTCAGTGAATGTCGCGGGGAAAGAGGTAGCCAGTATCAAAGGAATCACTCCTGTAGGCGACGCCGTTCCCTATAACTTCGAAAACATCCCGTTCGTGGCAGACAGCCCGAATCCGCTCATCGAATTCAAAACCACTCCCACGGGCGACTCCACACTGTTATTGGATGCCGCAACCATCGTTCAACGCGATCCGGGCCAGATCGTGGTCCGCAATCCAAGCTTCGAAGCCAGCGGCAGCGTCTATCCCTATCCTGGTTATTTCCCCTCAGTCGGCGGATGGGATGTCAGTGGTGGCGGTGGTCGCGGTGTGAACATTGATGGCGCAGGCCCATTTACTGACAACGGTCGGGCAAATTCAGGAGATGTGGTTCTTTTCATGCAGGGAAACGGGGCAACCATATCGCAAAACCTCACAGGCCTGACTTCTGGTCAAAAGTATATCGTAGCTTATCTCGTGAACGCCCGCGGCGGAGGAGCTGAAGATACCACCTATTCGGTGCTCATTAATGGTGCCTCGGTCTTTGATGGCGACATAACACCAGTCGGGGGAAGCAATCCGTACTACCTTAACCAGGTCGAATTCACTGCGGACGCCACCGAAGACGTGCTCGGATTCCAGGGTACGACCGCTACAGGAGACCATACTGTTTTGTTTGACAACGTGATTGTTTTGCCCTCAACAGCGGCGCCATTCATCCTTGAGGATCCCGTGTCCGCAGTGAAACCCGTGGGTGGCAGTGCCAGCTTTAAGGTGCTCGCGATCGGCGGCGGAACCTTAACCTACCAGTGGAAAAAAGATGGTCAGCCAATTACTACACAGACGGCAGATACACTCACACTGGACACGCTCAGCCTGGCTAGCTCGGGAAATTACAGCGTGGATGTGAAAAATGCTGGAGGAACCAATACCAGCGCGGTTGCACACCTGACTGTCCTGGACCTGGTCCCGGGCGTCTACAACACGGGCGTGGGTAATGATCGAGTCATTCTGGACGACGGTCTGACCGATCCCCACTACACCCTGATTAAAAATGCGAACGACACGAACTCCGCCATCGCATTTGTCGGCGACAGCACGATCTTTCCCATTAGCACGGGAAACTGGTATGCGAATAACGACCTGTCAAAATGGATCGAACCTCTGACCGATACGGGGGCCGCGCTCCCGGGAGATTACGTCTATCGCATGAATTTGGATCTCACCGGCTTCGATCCCTCTACCGTGATTTTGACCGGGAATGTCGGAACGGATAATTCCGTCGAGATCTGGGTCAATGGCGTCGACACAGGCGTCAGCGAAACGGGCTTCGGAAGTTTAACGCCTGTCACAGTGAGCGGCGCCTTCAAAGCGGGCCTTAATCAGGTTGATTTCGCGGTGAAGAATGATGGACCGGCCGTCGGCCCCACCGGTCTCCGGATCGAGGGACTCGCAGTGCTTGGAACGAAAGGGACGGCCTCAAGTCAACCGCAAATCACGGCCTCACGAACCGGTCAATTAATCCGGCTCGCCTGGCCAGTGACAGCGACTGGTTACAGGTTGCAGTCTATCACCACCCTGGGCGGAACCTGGGCCGATAGCGCGCTTCCGACCACCGTCGTCGGAACTGACAACGTCGCCACCGACAGCACCAGTGTGGGTGCGGCGCGGTTCTATCGATTGATCAAATAGTAAATCTATCAAGCCAGGGGCGGCCCCGCCGCCCCTGGCTCTTACAGGCTCGTTATCGCCCGGTCAAATCGCTTTAGAACCTGCTCTTTTCCCAAAACCTCCAGCAAGTGATAGAGGCTGGGTCCCACCGTGCTGCCGGTGCACGCCAGCCGAGTCGGATGCACCAGGGCTCCCATCTTCACTTTTCTCTCAGCGGCCACTTGTTTCAACGCAGCGGTTAAAGCCTCCACGTTAAACGCATCGAGTTTTCCGAATGCCTTGCGCAAGGCCGCCAGGCTCTCCTTGTCAGCCGCCGTTAATTGAGCACCCGGTTCGAGTTCCACGGTTTCCTTGAAGTAAAACGCAGTAAACTGTGGCAGTTCCGTGAATTGTTTAACCTTCTCTTTCGCAGTGGCCAGCGCCGCATCAACGTAATCGGGGGGGTAGCTTCGCACCGCTATGCCCAGGCGCTCAAGAGCGTCGGCCGCAAGCGTATTAAACCGGTGCGAAGTCATCGACTTGATGTACTCGCCGTTAATCCAGTGCAGTTTATTAATATCGAAGCGTGCATTATGGCGGAGAATTTGCGGCAAATCGAACATCTCGATTACTTCTTTCAATGGGACCACTTCGCGGTTCTCTTTCGGAGACCAGCCGAGCAGGTAAAGATAATTGACCACCGATTCCGGAGCGTAACCTTCTTCAAGGTATGTGGATAACGAAGCCCCAGTATCCCGCTTGCTCATTTTTGAGCCGTCGATGTTTAAAATAAGGGGAATATGCGCGTATTTTGGAGGCTCTACGCCGAAAGCGCGAAATAAAGCCAGATGCTTCGCCGTATTCGCAAGATGGTCTTCACCGCGAATCACATGCGTGATTTTCATCTCAAGATCATCGATCACATTGACCAGGTGAAAAACCGGCTGGCCATCGGACCGAACGATCACGAAATCGGGATCCAGCTTTTCGCGATCCGTTAATTCCCGAGTCACGTTTCCCACCACAAGATCTGGAATCACGATCGGGCTGCGCTCCATGCGGAACTTGATGGCGCCGTCCTGTTCATAAGCCAGCCCTTTGGCTTTTAGCTCCTCGATCCGCACTTTGTAAATGTCGGCTCGCTGCGACTGGAAATAAGGACCATAAGCGCCTTTGCTTGGCCCGTCCGCGGCCGAAGTTACCGGTCCCTCATCCCAATCGAGCCCGAGCCAGCGCAATCCGTTGAGAATAACATCGACGGCTTCCTGGGTATTGCGCGCAGTATCAGTATCCTCGATACGCAATACAAAAGTGCCCTGCATATGCCGTGCATAAAGCCAGTTAAACAGCGCAGTCCGCGCTCCTCCAATGTGAAGAAACCCGGTCGGACTTGGCGCAAAACGAACGCGAACACTCATAACAACATTATTTTAACTCCCGAACAGTTACGATAGCGGTCCGCCGGGGATTGTGGCAAGTGGGCAAACCCCGTCGGGTGCGGTTTTAAATGTGTGAAAATATTCGACCCATTAATGTGGAATGAATCGTGGGCCACGGAGCGGGGGTATGTGCGCCGAGCACATACCCATGGCGGAAGTTCGGAGCGGCTCAGTGCGCTCGACCCGGCGGGGTAATCAGAGAATTTCGTTACGCCCGCGCGAACGGCCCAGCGGTCCGTTCGCTACCTGCGCCGTTCGGCAAGGTAGGGCGCCGCCCGCTGGGCGGCACCCTCGGGCGTTACGGACGTGAGCGTAATTGTCGCTGTGCGGAGCGCATTTAAGCCCCATTTGAGTGCCACAATGATACCCGGGCGGAAGTTCGGAGCGGCTGTGTGCGCTCGACCCGGCGGGGTGGTCGGACAATTTCGTTACGCCCGCGCGAACGGCCCAGCGGTCCGTTCGCTACCTGCGCCTTCGAAAGGTAGGGCGCTGACCGCGTTCCATCAGCGTCCCACGCTTTATTCCCCACCCAATGTCGTTGAAACCTCTCCTCCAATTACTTTTGAACGAGGCGCTCAACCTGGATCTTACGAATGTCACTCACACCGAGGTCCAGCAAGGCGGCGTTTTCATAAATCTGTGTATTGTTCTTCACTGGCGCAATTTTCGAAAGTTCGCGCTGGAAATCGAGCTCATGCAGGGAAAGAACGTCGAGTGCGACCGGATCCGCGCTGAATCGAAGTTGATTAAGCGCCGTTGAATAATGAAGCAGACTTCGTTCCTCGCCCTGATACTGGCAGATAAGCGCGTCCACAATGTTGAAGACTACTTTATCCCCTACCTCCGGAAGCGCATAGATTTCGGAAACCGCCTGAGCCAACTCCTGAGGATCGTTTTCAAAACGGATCCAGTTATCGATCGATCCCATCGACAGGCCAAACAAATTCCCCGAGACACCGGCCAAATTATGGTTCAGGAGCGGAGTCAGGTTGATAATCTTGGTCATCCGTTGCGTAACAAGCCTCGAAACGTATGATTTTCGACCGACGCCCTCTCCGCGTTTTCCAAATTCTAGATCGCCCCAAACCAGTTTTCCAAGCAGGGGACGCTCGTAAAAAACCTTCTCATCGTAACCTTCTTCGGCGCTGCCGGCGATTTGAACTTTAAATTGATCGGCCAAATCAAAAAAACCGGAAAGGCGCAAATCGGCTAGCCGCCGGTCCCAAACGAGGATCTGCTTCGCGGGAATGCCTGCTTCCAGCAACTCACTTACCAGAGCTGCGGCAACTTCAGGCCGTGTGCCGCTCGTGCGGCCAGGCGCCGAACAAACTTTTATGCCCACTACATCCTGGGTGGAGACCAGACTCAACCAGGCTGCGGAAACAGTCGGTTTGCCGGTTACCGAAAGGATTCCGGCGCGCAGCATCTCATCGATTGCACCCCGTTGCGGAGCAAACACACTGGTGGCGCGCGCGTTTTCCACCACCAGAACGCGGCCATGCTTGTGCGCGGGACCATTTTCAGAGGGAATTTCGCCTGATGGCAATTCCTGGGATCCAGCGTAAATTTGCTGAACCAGAACTGCCATCAACACGAAAACCGGGACCATTGTAAATCGAATATTGACCATGTAAAATCGGGCGTTTCTTGACGCTTAAAGCCGCGGATGCTAACACCTACCCAGATGCTGACCACCAAAAATTGGGGATCGGCCCTAGTGCTCTTCACCACCATGCTCCTGAGCGTGACAGCATTTATGGGCTGCCAGCCTCCCGGCCCGCGCGCGCTTCTTCAAGGCGAACGCCTGATCGGGGAGGAGAAGTTCACCCAGGCAATCGAAAAGCTCAAGATCGCCACGCAACTTTTGCCTCAAAACGCACAGGCCTGGAACCATCTGGGCCTGGCCTATTATGGCGCCGGGCAAACGGATGACGCAATTCGTTCCTACCAACAGGCCATTGCACTTGATCGCAACCTGTCCGTTGCCAGGTTTAACCTCGGCCTGCTCTACCTGGAGCAAAATCGAAATCCAGAGGCCATTAGCGAATTGACAACTTATACCGCACTCCAACCGAACTCTACCGAGGGCTGGCTTCATCTGGCAACCGCCCAACTCCGAATCCGGCGGTTTGACGACGCTGAGAAGACATTTGTTCGAGTGCAGAAACTCGAGCCGAAAAATCCGGAAATGCTCGATGGGCTTGGCGTCATTCAACTGCAGCGAAAAAGACCGCGCGATGCATTCAACTATTTCGAAGCCGCCCTGCAGCAAAACCCTCAGTTCGCCCCCGCCCTGCTCAATGAGGCAATTGTCCTTCAACAATATCTTAATAATCGACCCGCAGCCTTGCAAAAATATGAAGCGTACCTTGCTCTGAAGCCAGCCACGCCCAACCTCGAGGCTATTCAAGAGTCAGCCCATCGCCTGGACCTGGAATTGCATCCTAGACCGATCGTTGTGAATACGAATCTGGTGGTCGTGCCACGAACCAACACCCAGCCCGTTCGTGCGCAAACAAATGTTGCGCTGCTGCGTAGCAACGCCGTCACCAACGTGCCCCCTGCTTCCACGAATCTGGTGACAAAGATCGAAACCCCTTCTACTCGGGTGACGAATAGCGTCACTTCCGTTCCAGCACCAAAACCACAAAAAATTGAGCCGATCCCGTTCGCGCCTGTTCCAAATGCCGCAGCTACCCAAGCCCATACAGAGCCGGAGATCAAACCCGAGGTCATCAATATCGCTGATGAAGCGCCGCCCGCAACAGGCCGGGACGTCGCTGAAATCAAACCAAAGCCGCAAACAGCGCTAACCAACGCTCCCCAGGCCACCACAATTGCCCCGGAAGTGCCCATTCCGTTGCCACCCCTTATCAAGCCGGTTTATCGGGAACCAAAACCGAGTTTGGGGCAGAAACTGAACCCTCTGAAGTGGTTCCATTCACGCGACCCAAAAGAAGCACCTCCGGTTGCGGTATTAACGGCCCCGGCCACAGGAAAGCTTACGAACCAGGTGGAAAAAAGTGATTCGGCTTCGGATCAAAAAACAGAGCCAGTTCGTGAACCGGATCCGGTCAGCCCGCGTCGCTATTCGTTTGATAAATTTGAAATTCCGGCGCCCGGCGATCGCGCTGCAGCCCAGGCTTCACTGACGAAAGGGGTAACAGCGCAGAATGACAGCCAGCTTGGAGCGGCGCTCGAAGCGTATCAACAGGCTATTCGCACGGATCCGAGCTATTTCGATGCTTATTACAATCTTGCGCTGGTCGCCTACGAACTGCGCAATCTTCCCCTTGCGCTTTCGGCCAGCGAACGGGCCATACGGATCAACCCCAATGCACCGAATGCGCGTTACAATTTCGCGCTGGCACTTGAAGATTCGCAATTCCCTTTCGATGCGGAGGACCAGTTGGGCCAGGTTCTCAAACTGGAGCCAAAAAATGCGCGTGCTCATTTCGCGCTGGCCAACCTGGCTGCAGAAACACTGCGAAAGCCGGAAATGGCGCGCGAACATTTTCGCAAGGTATTGGAACTGGAGCCGAACCACCCCAACGCCTCCCAGATCCGTTACTGGCTGGCAGCGCATCCTTAGATTGTAGTAGTGGAAGTGATGACACTCTGACTTTCTTCTTCCGCCTCGACCGTACGCTTCAAGGGAATAATGAGCGTCGTCACCACATGCAACGTGCCAAGCGGCTCCGCTGCTACAATTCAGAAACGAATGCGCCGGGTGTTTTGGGTCATGACATTATAGGCGAACCGGTAAAAGTTTGTGTCCAAGAATCGCAATCGCTTCAACAAACCGCGCCGACTTTGCGAGCGGCGACATAAATCCTTCGCGAATGTTCGTGCCTGCGGACCATTGTGAGAATGCCGGTAAAACCAGCAGCCGTTCGCTTCGAAGAAAACATGGAAACTTTTGAGAAGTGGCGACACCGTCACCCAGAGAGATCGCGGGGTGTTCGTGACCCATTACAATAAAATCGCCTGCCGCATCCGGGAGAGTATCGCCGTGAACGAAAAGACGCGGAGCGGCAGTGTGTTCGGAGCAGGGCTTAAGATCCGATGACAACGCGTGCGAAAGCTTGCGCAGATTGCGGTCGTGGTTTCCCAACACCAAAATCAGTTCGGTTACACCGCAAAGCGCGTCGCACAGATGTCGCAATTCCGCTTCGATTCGCGGAACGGGCAATACCGCATGCACCAGATCGCCCAGCACAATCGTTTGTCGCGGCTTATATTCGGAAACCAACTGCTCCAGTCGGGTGACCGCGTCGTCTTCAACTTGAATTGGCATCAACTGACCGGAATGCCGATGGGCCCAGGCGTAGCCTAAATGCAGATCGGCGACGGCAAGAATGGATTGATCGGGGAACCAGGCCGCTCGCCTGTAATCCAGCCAGATGTCCGGCCCGACAAAATAGCGACTTTTATCCATGATCGATCTTCGACCACCACAAATGGAACAATCTCTCCGTCATCTCGCGAGGATCTTCGACCAGGAGGGCCTCCTTAATCTTGGTGGCAAATAGCGCAAAGGAAAGCGGTGGAACGCGGTCGATCGCGCGCATCCGCATCGGTTTCCCTTTGAGAGATTCTACAAATCGAATCGCCCCTTCCAAATCGATATAAGTATGTACCGCATCCCGGCGCGCCTCCCGCAGTAGAATGTGATTGGGCTCGTACTGTTGCAAAACATTGAAGATTACTTCGCTCGACCATTGCATTTTACGAACCGATTTTTGCTCCCCGAAATAATTGCGATAGACCATCATTCCAGTCTGCGCTGCGTTTCGGAAGTGATATTTCAGGAGATCGCTCCGCGAAAGGGATTCGTCCATATCGCTTGCGAATTTCACCGGATCGAGAAGGATCCCAAGTTCAGGCTCCGCGAAAATCTGTTCCGGAGTGACGCTCAACACAAATCCATAATCATCCGCGGTAGCCACCGCATTCCCACCGCGCAAACGGCTCAAACGAAGCGCGACGACACGCGAAAGTGCTTCGTTGGCCGGCCGGCCAACCAGGCAATGAAAGAAATAATGCCGCGAAGCCGGCATCGATCGGACTCTTTGGCGCAGCGAACGACCTTTGCGTTCCGCCTCCACTGCCTTCGCTTCTTCTCGAGTGTAGAATAATTCTTCCACCAATAAAAAATGGCTCGTGGGGATGTCAGAAATTTCCCGCTGCGCCCGGTACATTCGGAAGATCACTTCGGCATTTCGAACACCGCAATCGAGCCGGCTTGCAATCCACTCTGTAATTTCGCTCTCGGATGCGTCGACTTCAAACTGGTTTCTCAATTCGGAACGAAAGCCAACGATTTCTTCAGCCACCTTGTTCGTCAGCGGCATCTTATTGGCATTCCATCGAGGTACTGTCGGGGTCGCACTATCGGCACGGCTCACGAAGCACTCCATCATCCCACTTCGTTCCAATCGGACTGGCCGGCCTCCAATTACAAATATATCTCCCACGCTCAATTGCCGGACAAACATCTCCTCAATTCTGCCGAGAGTCCGCCCTTTCAATCGGACTGCGACCATGCCTTCAGTGGGAATCACACCAATATTTTGCAGCAGATCGCGTTGAACGCGACCGGAAATGGTTTCGAACGATTCGGCGTCCAGTTCAATCTTGCCAAAAACTTCCGCGTACTGTTTGCGGAGCGATTCACCACCTCCCGCCAGGTAATCGAGCGCATCATTGAAATCGTTCAACGGCAAGTCACGATACGGGTAAGCGCTTCGGACGAGAGCGAATGCATCGTCACGCTTCCACCGTCCGATACAACCCATGCTGACAAGATGTTGCGCGAGAACGTCCAGCGGCGCCTGCGGAATCCGCACGAGATCGAGCTGCCGCGCGCGAGCGAGAAGTGCGGTGGCGCAGCACTCTACCAGGTCGTTCATATTCGTCGCCATCAGGAGACCGCGACTGACCGCTTTGATATTGTGGCCAGCGCGACCGGTGCGTTGCAGCGCCCGGCTGACTCCTTTCGGGGTCGAAAGCATCACCACCAAATCGACCGTGCCTATGTCGATTCCGAGTTCCAAACTGGTGGAACAGATAACCGCGCGCAGTTCACCGTTTTTTAAACGATCTTCCACCTCCTGCCGCACGTCGCGATCCAGAGAGGCGTGGTGGCATTCAATCATCGGTGAAAGTTCAGGCAGCGCTTCGTGCAGCCAAAACGTCGCAGCCTCGGCACCGGATCGCGTATTCGTGAACACGACGGTCGTACGGTTCTCCTTAATCAAACGGGCCAGTTCCTGAATCAATCGCTGACCGGTATATCCAGAAGGAGGATAGGGATTTTTCGAAAGGGGTGAATAGACTCGAAGGTCGATTTTTTTGGCGGCACTCGCATCCACGACGGCGCATGCCTTGCCGGTTCCCACCAGGAACTCAGCAACTTCCGCCACCGGGGCAACGGTTGCCGAAAGCCCGATGCGTTGCAGCGACAATCGCTCACCCGTTTCGGATGGCATCTGTCTCAAATTGTCGAGCCGCGCGACACTCAGGCTCAAATGAGCACCCCGTTTATTTTCGGCCAGGGAATGGATTTCATCGATAATCAGCCACCGGACAGTTTTCAGGTGTGGGAGCCAGCGGCGTTGGCTCAAGAGCAAACTCAGGCTCTCCGGCGTAGTAAGCAGAATGTGAGGGGGTTTTGTAAACTGCCGAGACCGTTCCGAACTGGTGGTATCGCCCGAACGCAATCCAACCCTGATGGGTGGATTTTCCCCATAAATCTCACGGAGCGGCGTCTGGAGGTTCTTCTCCAAATCATAGCTTAGGGCACGCAACGGCGAGACATAAATCGCGTGGATTGTCTGCTTCAATTCTCCCGCGTCGTGCCAAATAGCCAGCTGATTTAACACCGCCAAAAATGCCGCAAAGGTTTTGCCGGTTCCGGTCGGTGAAATAATCAACACATTCTTCCCAGCTTCGATCAGCGGCCAGGCCTGGAGTTGCGCCGGTGTGGGATCAGCAAAACGACCGGTAAACCAATCGGTAATCTGAGATGTTCGCAGCAACGGCACGCGCCTCGAGTATAGCAGATATTTATTTTCCACGCTCCACCGCGATTCCCAAGACTCGCGTTGCCCCGGCGTCGGTTGTATCGTGTTCGCAGTGCAGACCGTTTATTTTGATTACAATGCGACCACCCCACTCGACTCCGAAGTCCGGGAACGCATGTTGCCCTTCCTCGGCGACACCTATGGAAATCCATCCAGTGTGCATCGTATCGGTCGCGCAGCGAGAGCCGCGCTGGATGAAGCGCGCGACCGCGTCGCAACGGTAATCCATAGCAAGCCGAGCGAAGTCATTTTCACCAGCGGTGGCACGGAAAGTAACAATCTCGCAATTTTTGGCACTGTGCGACATTTGCGTAACCAGGGACGCCACCTGATCACCTCACAAGTTGAACATCACGCTGTGTTGCATTGCTTCGATTACCTTGAAAAAAAGGAAGGTTTTGAAGTGACCCGCCTGCCGGTCGATTCTGAAGGCAGAGTAAATCCCGCAGATCTTTCAAAAGCCGTTCGAACCGACACCATTCTGGCATCCATCATGGCCGCAAATAACGAGACGGGTACGCTTCAGCCCGTGGCCGAACTGGGGCGGATCTGCCGCGAACGCAAAGTTTTATTTCACACCGATGCCGCGCAATGGTTTGGCAAACAGGCATTCGAATCGATCCACCAGTTTAATGCCGATTTGGTAAGTATCTGCGCCCACAAATTCCACGGCCCAAAAGGGGCAGGCGCTTTGTTTATCAAATCGCCCTTGCTCCCGGACCCTATTCTATTTGGCGGAGGACACGAAAACGAACGCCGAGCAGGAACTGAAAACCTCGCCTCTGTGATCGGACTGGCAGAAGCACTCGAGAAATTTGTGCGCACACCGGTGTTTTTGGCCGAAACGTTGCGGCCATTAACCGAAATATTGGGCCGGAGCGCCGCGGCTATTGATGGGGTCCGTCTTGCGGGTTCTCAGAACGAACGACTGGCCAATACGTTAGCCTTCACGGTTGAAAATTGCGATAGCATCGCTCTGATCGCCGGGCTCGACCTCGAAGGTATTTGCGCTTCGAGTGGCTCTGCCTGTAGCGCCGGATCACTGGAACCCTCCCACGTTCTCCGCGCGATGGGGGTCCCGTTTCAGTTGGCCAATTCCTTCGTTCGCTTTTCCCTCGGCCGCCACAGCAATCGGGACGAGGTCGATTACGTAGTAGAGAAATTGCCCCAGGTCATTGGGCGCATCCGGAAGGGGCGCCCGGCATAGACGACAGGTCCGACTGGATCAGGTCTGTGATTGAACGATCCAATCGAGATATTTAGGAGTGCCGGTCGTAAGATCGATAGTTATGATCTCGGGTGTTTCGTAGGGATGTGCGGCTGTAATGTGCGCTTCCAGTTGCTGCACCGCACTATTCATCGTTTTGAACAAAATCAGCACTTCCGTGGCCTGCTCGAGTTTGCCCTGCCACCAGTAGTGAGATTCCACTCCACGAAGAATGTTACCGCAGGCCGCGAGCCGGGCCTTGAGAGCGCCCCGGACAATCTCTCGCGCAAGATCAACGTCCGGGACGGTTACCATAACAATGCAAAAAGCAGAGGCGTTTTCCATAAATGATTCGAATCCGTGCGGTTCGAATCAAAGGTGACTTTGGCAAATGAATCGAGCCTAAATGCGACTGTGAATCCCAAGGCGCGCAACCGCAAGTCTGCGGGGTTTTCCCGACTGCACCTGCAGGGAACACTCCCTTGTGGGATAACGGCGTATTCGCTCTAATTTAACCAATGAGAACAAAAGTTTACGGGTATTTAATGGGGGGAGTTCTCTTCCTGGCAATCGCAACATTTATCGGCTGTTCCGTCGTCCCCGTTACGGGGAGGCGCGAATTTACCGGACTGGTTTCACCATCGCAGGAGATGCAATTGGGTCTCACCAGTTTTGATCAACTGAAAAAAGAGACACCGATCAGCGCTGATCCCGCAGCGAATGCGCTGGTGCAGAAGGTCGGCAAGCGCATTGCGAGCGTCGCGGAACTACCCAATGCTCAATGGGAGTTCGTGGTATTTGACAGCAAGGAAGCCAACGCCTTTTGTTTGCCAGGCGGCAAGGTCGGGATTTACACCGGGATTCTGCCCATAACCCAGGATGAAGCAGGTCTCGCGACTGTCATTGGACACGAGGTCGCTCATGCAGTCGCCAGACACGGAGCGGAACGGATGAGTGAAGCTGCTGCGTTACAGGCCGTTGGTCAGGTCGGCGGTGCTGCCGTCCA
>JAQGOX010000249.1 GCA_028293365.1 Verrucomicrobiales bacterium
TTGGTGGTGCGATGGCCTACACCTTCAAACTGGCTTTGGGGATGAAGGTGGGCCGGTCTTTAGTCGAGCCGGACAAAGTGAGCGTCGCCAAGGACGCGCTCGAAAAAGCAAAAGCCCAGGGAATCAAATTCCTGATCCCCAGCGATAATATCGTCGCCACTCCGGTAAGTACCGGCAAACTGAACAAAAAGGGGAAGCCCATATTCGAACTGCAAAATCCGCGTCTAAACTCGACGCCGGATTTCCCGGACGACAGTGAAGGAGTAGATATTGGGACCGCGACCATCGAGAGATATGCCGAGGAAGTGCGGCGTGCAAAAACGATTCTTTGGAACGGTCCGATGGGGCTTTTCGAAGATCCGCGCTTCGCGGAAGGAACTTTTGCAATTGCACGAGCGGTTTGTGAGGCAACCGAAAAAAATGGGGCCAAAAGCATTATCGGAGGTGGCGATAGCGTTAAAGCGATTCATCACGCCGGGCTTGGCGACAAAGTGACTTTTATGAGTACTGGCGGTGGGGCCAGTCTCGAATTCCTTGAAGGCAAGGAATTGCCTGGAGTCGCCGCACTTTCCAACAAGTAAGCTGAAAGAATTGAGCAAGCAGATGGAAAAAGAACGCAAATTAATTGTCGCCGGGAACTGGAAGATGAACAAGACCGTGGCCGAGGGCCTCGATCTCGTTTCCGGTCTCAAACGTGAATTAGCCAATATCAAGGAGATCGACATCGTGGTGTGCCCGCCATTTACGGCGCTGGCGGATGTTTCACGCGCGATTCTCGATTCCAACATCCGTCTGGGCGCTCAGAACATGAGCGAACAGAATTTTGGGGCGTTTACCGGGGAAATCGCGGCGGGAATGCTGAAGGAATTCTCCGTTCGTTATGTGATTCTCGGACATTCGGAACGCCGCCAATTTTATCGGGAAACGGATGCTTTAGTTGCCAAAAAAGCGATCGCAGCCCATGCGGCCTCTTTAAAGCCAATTGTTTGCGTCGGCGAGCTGCTTGAGGAACGTGAGGGCAACAAAACTGAGGAAGTCGTTGCCCGCCAACTCAAAGGCAGTCTGGCTGGGCTCACGAAATCGCAGGTGGAAGAAACCATCATTGCGTACGAACCAGTCTGGGCGATTGGAACGGGCCGGAATGCAACTCCGCAGCAGGCTCAAGACGTTCATGCATTTATCCGCAAGCAACTGACATCTCTATACGATGAAAACGTCGCACGGCGTGTCCGAATTCAGTACGGCGGCAGCGTTAAAGCGAGCAATGCGCGCGAACTTTTGAAGCAAGCCGATGTCGATGGCGCCCTGGTTGGGGGTGCTTCGCTGGAAATTCGTGGATTTTCTGATATAATCAAAAACTCGATTTAATTTTATGGTCTTATTTATTGGATTTTTAACCTTCGTACTGATCATGAACTGCCTGCTGCTCATGCTCCTCGTCTTGATTCAGTTGCCGAAAAAAGAAGCGGGCGCTGGAATTGCTTTTGGTGGTGGCGCCACCGATGCGTTGTTTGGAGCGGGCTCAGGCAACGCGCTGACGAACCTGACAAAATATTCAGCGGGTCTCTTCATGGTTTTGGCACTGCTGCTCTCGTACCTGAATGTGCATAATGCACGCCGCAGCGCTCGCACGGTCGAAGAGCTATTGACCTCCGCACCGAAATCAACGCCGGCTGCGGTAACTCAAACTCCAACCACCACGGCACCGTTGACAGCGGGAACCAATCAGTTGCTGACCCAGCCTCTGGCCGCAACTAATCGGCTTTTGACGTTGCCTGCACCAACCACCACGGCTCCTCGGGCAACTGCGCCTGCAAGCACCAATAAGTAATACTTTTGGGAGATGCGCTTTGAAATGAAGCGCATTTTAGCGTGGCTTAGTTTAATTCCACGCTTCGATAGAGGAGCAGTTGCTCGTGTGAATTAATGGTGTCACTAAAAGTGATCGCGGAGCCGGTTCCGATCACGGTGGAGATGGTGGTCCATTGCGTGAAATCCGACGAGCATTGGATGTTGTAGATCTTGCCCAGCTCGGTTTGAAACGTGATTCCAAGATTTCCCAGTGCGAGCTGCTTCGCGGTCAGTGCTACAGTCCCCGGTTTCGGACTTCCTGCGACGACAGTTGCGAATATGCCCTGGCTGGGATTGAAATAAGTGCCGCTTGCACTCTGCTCAAGCTTAACTGCGCGCACCATATAGAATGATCCTGAACCTGGCTGGCGATCAGTAAAGGTCGTATCGGATACCAGGTTTTCAGGACTGATCCGAGTGAACGGGCCGACTGACGAGTCAGCACGATAAATATAGTATCCCTGAACGTTGGAATCTGTTGACGGTGTCCAGTTCAGTTGAACCCCACCAGTTGTGGCCGTCGCGGACACGTTTGAGGGAGGAATCACCGGATGAATGCGCAATGAAGGATCTCCCATCAGGGCAATGTGAATATCGCGATTGAATTGCTGGGGGCCATAAAGACCACGATTGTTCTGAGTGATGCGCGTGTCGTAGCCGAGCGTTTCGCCGAGGGCCAGATGATGCACGAACCAATGGGGCCGCCCTGCCCACATTGAGGCGAGTCCATATTTTCCACCCAATGGGCCGCGCAGAAAATTGTCCTGCGAGTCCCAATCGCCAAAATAACTTCCAAGTAACATGGTGAAAACGCTCTGAGGACTATGCACGTCAAAATCACCAGTGCCGCCGACGTAATAGCAGTAATTGTATGATCCGCCGCCGCATGCGTACGTCCAAAGATAGGCGTTCGTTTCAGCAGTGCTGAAATATTTCCAGCCATCGACGGTTTCAGTTGTTTCGTAACCAAAAAATGCGGAGAAATTTCGATAACCGCTTGCTCCAAAGGCTTCGCCTTGCATTTCACCAAAATTGTCCGAAATGAGTGCTCGTCGTGGCATTGGGGTCAAACCATGGCGAAAATTATGATCTTTCTCAAGGTATTGACTGAGCAAATCAAGTTCGGTTTTGCCCGCGAACGAGCTGATGTTCGAGAGATCAACGCGTCCGACCTGAAGTTCCACATCGGAAGGAAGAACGGATTGATCGAATTTTCCATCACCGGGAATGTTATGATTCTCGTTTCGCGCACCGCTCGTCGAATTAACGCTTGAGTCGGTCCAGTCATTATCCATATCCCCGTAGTAAACGTCAGCGGGCCATGCGCCGAGATGTTCGGGATGACCGTCGGGATTCAAATTTCCAGAATAGGCCACAGGCACGTGACCGAAGAGAAAGACTGATCTCATATTTTGAGGATCGGTCGCGTAATCGGCCTGTATGAGCGCCTTAACCTGCGGCGGTGTGCTCGTTCGACTGACATCATGGCGAATGACGCTCCAGCCGTCACCGATGAGATCCTGTTGCAACCGGAGCAATTCAGAGGAGAGGTCAGCGGCGTATGTGTTGTCGACTATCAGGATCATTTTTCCCCGGCTTTCAATGATCGGTGCGTCGAGTCCAACGAAAATATAGCCCGTTCCTCCGAAATTGGGGATAGGTGATTTTTGGACCTGATATTCATAAGCAGTCCCCCATACCACGTCGGAATCGATAAAAGAGGTTGTGCCCGCAGGCAGATTGGCGGGTCGGCTCCAGGAATTTTCTCCTTTGAGTTTGCGGCTAACAACCACGGCCGAATTATCGGCCAGGGGACGCCAGTTCAATATGACTTGCGCAGGCTGGCGTTGGGTCGTTGCTTCAATTTCGATTGCGAAGTCACGAACTTCGCCCCTCGTCACTGCAGTGCAAAGCAAGATCATCGCAACACGCAACGCAGCGTAAACAAAATGGATTTTTGGCATTCTTTTTCTAGTTGTGACGGGCGGAAGCCCGCGTCTGAAAGTTGATCTTTCAGCTCGTGCAACCATGAAATCAGCAATTAGAACCGCAGTCGCGGTTGGGCTGGATCAGGCAACGGGGGAAGATAGTTCACTCCGGGAGATGCGCAAGTGCTCCTAAGGAGATTTCTTTGATCGCCCTAGTGGAAGGCCTGAGGCCTGCAATTGAAAGTCTCGGCATATTTTGCTCCAATTTTACCGGTTCCTCAACCACAGTAAGTGCGTTGGAACAAAACTATGGAGAAGTTGCTTTTAATCGACGACGAAGCGGACGTGCAATATTCGTTCCGCAGAATTTTCGAATCGCCGGAGATTCAGTTGGCAACCGCGGCAAGCGGCGAGGAAGGTTTGAAGCTTCTTCCGAAGGTGCAGCCGGACCTCGTAATCATGGATGTTCGAATGGGGGGCATTAGCGGGTTGGAAACGCTCCGACGGCTTCGACAGATCGACGCAAAAGTTCCGGTCATCATGATGACCGCTTACGGGACCACCCAAACCGCGATCGAAGCGATGAAGCTCGGCGCTTACGACTATTTGCTGAAGCCTTTCGATGTTCCCAAGCTCAAAGAGCTCGTTTTCTCAGCGTTGAAGGCAGCCAGAGATATGAAACAGGTGGTTTCGTATGAGCCTCTTTTGGAATCCGAAGATTATGAAGCGGGCGTTGTGGGGCGCAGTGAGGGAATGCAAACTGTCTTCAAGCTCATCGGCCAGCTTTCAGCTTCTGATGCAACGGCACTCATTACGGGTGAGAGTGGAACTGGCAAGGAATTGGTAGCCCGCGCAATTTATCATCATGGTCGACGGAGCGAAATGCCGTTTATTGCCATCAATTGCGCCGCAATCCCGGAGAATCTGCTCGAGAGTGAGTTGTTTGGCCATGAGAAAGGCTCGTTCACAGGGGCGGCTGCACAACGCATCGGCAAGTTTGAACAATGCAATGGCGGGACCATTTTCCTGGACGAAATTGGGGACATGACTCTACCCACGCAGACCAAGATCCTGCGTGTTCTTCAAAATGGGACATTTGAACGAGTGGGTGGCAATCAAGCGGTGAAAGTGGATGTTCGAGTGATCGCGGCCACAAATAAGCCACTCGAACAAGCAGTCGCCGCGAAAGAATTCCGGGAAGATTTGTTCTATCGCCTTAATGTCGTCCGTATTCAGATTCCCCCGTTACGTGAACGCAGTGAAGACGTACGATTGCTGGTGAATTACTTCTTACGCAAGTTCGCGCAGGTGCAGAAACGGGCCCCCAAATCGATATCGTCGGAGGCTTTGATTGCGCTTGAACGATATCAATGGCCCGGAAATGTCCGGGAGCTCGAAAATGTGGTGCACCGCGCGATCGTAGTGACTAAAGGTGAAGCGATTCTGCTCGCAGACCTGCCCGCCGAAGTAATTGGAAAGGCCTCTACGCCAGCGGTGGATCGTGGAATAAATCTTAATCCTCAGCCGATGTCCGCCACAGCGGCCGATTTCACTACGCTGGCGAAAGCGCTGTTTACCCTCGCGAAGCAAGATCCCAAGCTTAAGGTCATACCCTCGGTTGAACGCGAGTTGATTATTGCGGCTCTGGCCGAAACGAATGGAAACCAGGTACAGGCCGCCAGGCTGCTTGGTATCACGCGCGCGACCTTGCGTAAACGTGTGGACAAATTCCAAATCAAGCAGGAACTTTCGATTACGTAAGCGCTTTCGGCGTGATGGAGGAAATTGAGCTGCGCGAGCGCGGAGGAAGTTATGAAGAGTGAAGGCAAAAAATCGGTGGCGCAGGCAGCGGCACCGAACACTTTGAGCCTAAAAAAGCTGCGTGAAGTTGCGAAGCAATGCAAGGCTTGCCCTCTCTGGAAAACTGGAACTCAGACCGTTTTTGGTGAAGGATTAAGAACCGCCCGCGTGATGCTGGTGGGCGAACAACCGGGCAACGATGAAGACCTTGCGGGAAAACCGTTTGTCGGGCCGGCGGGGAAACTTTTGGATCGGGCGCTTTTCGAAGCCGGAATTGATCGTTCGCAGGTTTATATTACGAACGCAGTGAAGCATTTCAAATGGGAAGCCAAAGGAAAGCGCCGAATCCATAAAAAACCAAACTCCCGCGAAATTGCGGCATGCCGGCCCTGGCTCGAGGCGGAGTTGGACATTCTGAAACCCGACCTGTTGATCTGCCTTGGGGCGACCGCTGCACAGTCCTTGCTGGGGCGGGAATTCAAAGTCACGCAGCATCGAGGTGAGCTGATTGACTTACCCCTGGCGCGACATGTAATGGCTACCGTTCATCCCTCCTCAATCCTGCGAGCGCCAGACGAAGAAACCCGGCGAATCGAAATGGAACGCTTTATTGCTGATCTGAGAACGGCTGCGCAAATGATGTAGGAGTTGCTCAACGACTCGTTAACGTCCGCAATTGCGCCTCGATTTCATCGGCTTGCTTTTGGGCCTCGGCAAGTGGTTTTCCTTTATTCATCCCGGGTCGCAGGTGTCCGGTTTCGGTCAGCCAGGCATCTTTTAGTAGGCGTTGTCTGCGTTGAACAAGCTTTAGGATTTCCGGGCCATTCTTGCGAAGCTTCGAAAGTTCGCTCG
>JAQGOX010000278.1 GCA_028293365.1 Verrucomicrobiales bacterium
CATCGCGACCATCCTGGGAGTTGGATTGGTTGTTGCCGTTTACATGTTGGTGCAGGCGCTCGCGGTAGGATTAGAGGCCTCGAGCGCCAACTCCGGTACTGAAGGAAATCTGCTCGTTATGCGCAAAGGCTCGCCCGCGGAGTCGAGCAGCCAGGTCACACTCGCGCAGGTGAAAACGATCCAGTATCTGGATGGTGTCGCCCGTGATGCGCAGAACAGGCCTCTCATCTCTGCAGATGTTCTCGTGCTCATCAACCTGCCGCGCCGCGAAAATCGTGGCGAAGCCAACATCCTGATTCGTGGCGTGGGGCCCAATGGCAAAGAACTTCGTCCGCAGGTGAATCTCATTGCCGGTCGGTGGTTTAAGCCGGGTCTCCGTGAGGTGGTTATCAGCAAGCGCCTTTCGGCCCGTTTCGCCAATACCGGGGTGAACGAGAAATTCAAAACCGGCGGCCACGAATTAACAGTGGTGGGACAGTTCGATGGAGGCAACACGGCCTTTGATTCGGAAATCTGGATGGATGGCGATGAAACCCGTTCCCTTTTCGATCGTGAGAATTATTCGAGCCTGCTGGTTAAATCGACTGATCCTCTGAGCGCGACCAATCTGATCAATCGCATTGAAAAAGATAAAACGCTTTCATTGAAAGTGGTGCCTGAAACCGCCTTTTACAAAACCCAAACCAAGACTGCGGGTCCCATCCGTTTTCTCGGCGACTTCCTTGCCACCTCCATGTCGATCGGAGCTGTATTCGCCGCGATGAACACCATGTACGCCAGCGTTGGCGCACGCACCCGCGAAGTCGGAACTTTGCGTGTGCTCGGGTTCCGCCGTCGCACCATCCTCGTCAGCTTTTTATTAGAGGGAGCTTTCCTTGCTTTGGTCGGCGGAGTGCTCGGCTGTATTCTGGCGATGCCGATGAACGGTTTTGCTACCGGAACCTTGAGTTTTGATAATTTCAGCGAGGTCGTATTTGAGTTTCGTATCACTCCGCAGCTCATTACAAAGGGCCTGCTTTTTTCCGTGATTGTCGGTTTGGTTGGGAGCTTTTTCCCTGCGATTCGTGCCGCCCGTCTGCCTGTGATCTCCTCACTGAAATCGTTATGACTCCAGACAAACTTCAATCACTGCGCATTCCGGCTGAATCGAAAGTTCGTTCGCAAAAATCCGTCTGGCTGATTTTCCTACTCATCGCGCTCGCGACCGGCGTCACTTTATTTTTCGCCTGGCCCCGGGAGGCGGATAAAGTGCGTCTCTCAGGTAAAAAGCGAAGTGAGACTGCGGCCACGAAGACGGAGACGGCCAGGAAACCGGCGACGGTTGCGGAACCGGCCTCCAGCTCTCCCAATCCTGCCCAGGCATCGCCGGGCAAGACCGAAGGCTCTCTCCTAACCGTAAGCGGTTACATAATCACCCGCGAACGAATCGAGCTCAGTCCCCGTTTCATGGGCACTGTGACGTGGATAGGCGTCAAGAAAGGAGACAGCGTCACCAATGGTCAGGTGGTTGTTTTGCTCGATGATTCCGAATACAGGGCGAGGCAGCACGAAACTGCAGGCCGGCTCGCCGCCGCCCAGGCCACTCTGGAAAAAGCAAAACTCCAATACGAAAGGGTCAAGACTCTCGCGACAATCAGCATTGAGTCGAAGCAAAACGAAGACGATATGCGTCTGAATGTTGCCGCCGCCGCATCGTCAGTAAAGGAGATCGAAGGATCGTTGCAATGGATCAATACCTACGTCGATTGGTGCACCATTCGTTCTCCAATCAACGGAGTTGTTCTCGAAAAGCTGGTCGACCCAAATGAACTGGTTACACCTCAGAGTTTTGGCGGCACGCGCGGACCGAGCACTGCGCTCATAGCTGTAGCCGATTTGAAAGACCTCCAGGTTGAAATCGATCTCAATGAAGCGGATGTCGCCAAAGTATACCTGAGTCAAAAATGCAAAGTCAGCCCGGAAGCCTATCCCGATCGGGTTTACGATGGCTACGTTGCTGAGAAAGCTCCTGAAGCCAGCCGCCAGAAGGGGACGTTGCAGATCAAGGTGCAGATCAAAAACCCAGACGACTTTTTAACTCCGGAATTAAGCGCGAAAGTGGACTTTCTCCCGGGCGAAAAGAAATAGTTTTGTTACTGCTTTCTCAAATCGAAACAAGCGAGGTTTTGTTTGTCCCGAGCGTAAAGTAAACCGTTAGCAAGCGCCGGATAAGAACGGACGCCACTCCCAAGTATTTGGGCGCGTGCGGTTGGTTTAAATTCTTTCGCTGAAGCCGGTGCGAGAATCAGTTCTCCCTTTTCAGTTAGGACGACTAATTGGTCTCCGGAAATAATCACTGTACCAGCTCCAAATCGTTCCTCACGCCACTTGTTCTTTCCGGTGGCAAGTTCCAGGCAAACAAAGCTCTGTCCTTGTTCCTGTCGTCCGTCAAAACCATAGACGAATCCGTCGTGGTAAACGCTCGTCGAATAGTGGTTTGACAACACATCGTCTGCAGACCAAATCTTCTTCGGATTTGCCTCGACGATTTCGAGCAGCGCCGCTCCGGTTTGGTAGCTGGCCGAAAGAAAGATCTTATTGCCTATTACAAGGGGAGTCGCTGCATTGACTGAAGCGCTATTGCGGGCGCGCCACGGAAATTCGAATTTCAATTTCCCACTCTCCGGTTCCAGGCCCAATAATCCACTACGGCTGAATACAAGGATATAGCGTTGGGAGTCGAAGGTCGCGGCGATCGGCGAGGAATAGCTCGCTTCGTCATCCGTTGCCTTCCAGCGCAGCTTCCCGGTGGCGGCTTCAAGAGCGACCGTCCCGGCGCCACTCTCACCGCCGATATTCACGATCACGGTCCCATTTTCGACCAGAGGCGAACAGGCCATGCCGAAATATCCCTTCCTTGCGCCATATTCCTTCTTTGTAGCAACGCTCCAGAACTTCTTCCCGGTGCTGAAATCAATCGATTGAATCAAACCTTCCGCGCTCATCGTGAAAATACGGCCGTCCGCAAACGCGGGCGTCGCACGCGGACCTTCATCGAAACCAAAGTCATCCTGGTAGGTCGTGGGACTCTTCAGCGTCCAGACCGTTTTACCGGTATTGGCATCAAGGCATTCAACCAGTTCATCGGAGTCCACTCGATCACAGATAACAACACGGTTGCTAATCACGATTGGGCTGCTGAACCCCTGACCGACCTTGCGCTGCCAGAGCCTGCTCGGACCTTCCCTGGGAAAACTTTTGGCAATGGACTCTTCGTCATCAGCGCCATTTCGTTTCGGCCCCAGGAACTGCGGCCAATCGTGGCCGTCTACACGAGTCAACGAAAACACGAGTGGTATAAGCAAAGCCATTAGTCGCGCAGCCAGACTGCCCCGATAGACTGATTGAGAGCGAACGTTCATACATTGATACGCAAGGATGCGGTTTAACCGAAGATTAACGTATGACCACGACGCTTACCAAGACCAATAAAGCCAAAGACCAACTTTTGCACGATTTGCAGGCACTAGTTACCGATGCCCAGGAGATTTGCTCGGCCCTCACACAGGACACAAAAAGCACCGCGCGCAACTGGGGACGTTCGGTTCAGGAAAAGAAAGCTCTGCTCCAGGCGGGTGCCGTCAAAAAAGCGAAAGCCGCCGATCGGGTCGTCCGCGACAATCCATACCGCACGGCCGGAATTGCGTTCGCCGTCGGACTGATCCTGACTTGTTTTATCAAGAGGCGTTAGTTTTTTTCGCGCATTTTTGGTGTGCGAAGGCTTGCGATGCGCCGCGAAATTGGCTATCGCAAACCGATGGATTTGCGGGAAGCGCTGATCGCGCTAAATATGCTGGGACAGGTTGGGCCGGTGCGCGTTCGCCAATTGCTGGATGTATTGCCGGATGCTCCATCGATTCTGAGCGCGCGCAAAGATCAACTCCTGCGTGCTCGTGGCATTGGGGAAGACGTCGCGGACGCCATAATTAATTGGGAATCGACGGTCGATTTAGCCGCCGAATTGAAGAGAATCGCCGATTACGGATGCGAAGTCCTTATCGGCTCCGATGAGCTCTATCCTCCTTTGTTGCGCGAGATTTATGACCCGCCACTGGTCCTCTACGTCAATGGCAGGCTGACCGATCGCGATAAAAACGCGGTAGCCGTAATCGGATCGCGCATGACCACTTCCTACGGAATGGAAACGGCGCGGAGACTCTCCTATCAACTGGGCAGTGTGGGTGTAACGGTTGTAAGCGGCGGCGCGCGTGGGATCGACACGGCGGCTCACCAGGGTGCCATCAGCGCTAAAGCGCGCACGATCGCCGTCATCGGCACCGGAATCAATATTGTGTTCCCCTCGGAGAACGCAGCTTTGTTCGAGCGCATTTCGGAAAACGGAGCGGTTATCACTCAATTTCCTTTCAATCGACCCGCGGACAAACAAAGCTTTCCCATTAGAAATCGAATTGTGGCGGGAATGAGTTTCGGAACGGTCGTAGTGGAAGCAAACCTGACCAGTGGCGCGTTGATCACGGCGAATTTCGCAGTGGACTATGGCCGGCAGGTATTTGCCGTTCCCGGCAGAGTCGATTCTCCACGCAGCAAAGGATGTCACGAGTTGATCAAGAAAGGAGCAAAACTCTGTGAAAGTGCCGAAGATATCCTCAGCGAATTTGAATACCTCTTTCCAAAGTCGAATCGGAGCGTGGACGCGATCAGTGGACAACCTTTTTTACCTGCGATGACTCTGAGCGAACATGAGCAAAAAGCCTTTGACGTGCTGGGGAGCGAAGAGATTTCGATTGATGATGTGATCCGGCGCACCGGGCTGCCCAGTTCGGCAATATCGGTCGCGCTGCTGGGATTGGAAATGAAACGCATGATCAAACAGCTCCCGGGAAAAATGTTCCTGAAGAACAATTAGTCCCGGAACGATATGTCATCAAAACCTGAGGGTACGCTCAAACATTTTGGATTCGCCTTTCTATTGGCGTTAATTGTTTACGTCTGCTTCTTTTCCTGTGACTCGCATCTGCGCCATCGAAAGGGCGCCTGGCAGGTCTTGTTTGGCTCGGAAGCGGGCGAGCCTATGATAACAATCAATGAACCGAAACTTGGAATCAGAAATGTGAAAGTGATATTTGTTGGCGAGAAAACCACCAACATAGCGCAGACCGTGGTTTTCGACGTCCCCGCTAAAGAGATTCCATTCGGCCGGGTCAAGTTTGAGGATTTAACTTATTTGCCGGGCTCGGAAGTCTTCGATTTTTTCGGCCATGAAGTTCAACTCATGCCTCACATGCTGACGGTCAATAAAAAGGAAATACCGTGGAAGAATGACGAGGCCATTCAGGTCCGTACGAACGAAAAGCTTCCCGCGGCTCCCGAAAAACCATTTCGATCGCAAAGTCGCGGAGCGTTTGGTCGAAGTGCGGAGTGAATGTTCGACAAAGCCTGAACAGGCCTGAATCATTTCTATAATCCAGAGGCAGCGAAACCGAAGTACGGACTCAATAAAGCAGGAACTTTTCCCGCCGTTTGCTGAATTCCTGAAGGTCGGTGTCCCAGGCAGCCGCTATTTCGCGATATTTCTCGGGCGACTCTTTCAGTTTCGTCACAGTCTCGGGATCTCGCAGTAGCGTCTCAAGCTTCTGAACCGGGAAGTCTAACGGATAGAGTCGCTGCAAAACGGAGGCGATTCCAATCGTAGCCGCTACTGGCCGTGCCACATTTCGGTCCGTTACCAAGATATAAGCCCCTCCGCACTCTTTGTTCTTATGAATGCTCGCGGTTGGCGTGAAGCGGATCGGGACGAAGCGGAGGCCTGGTAACTCCAATGCGTTCAATTCGGCAGTGAATTCTGTATCATGGATATAAGGGGCGCCAAGCAGCTCGAATGGCGTGTCGGTGCCTCTGCCCACAGATAAGGCGGATTCCAGCAGACCAATCCCGGGATACAATATCGCCTCACTCAAATTGCGCATATTGGGTGATGGACTCGTCCAGGGAAGTCCGGTTTCGTCAAACCATTCTTCACGATGCCAACCCTCGATTTTGATTATGGTTAAATCGACATCAATATTACTTTCTGCAGCATACATTTGTGCCAGCTCTCCCATAGTCATGCCGTAGCGGATCGGTATGGTATGGAATGCTGTGAAGTTTGGTTCGCCTTTTAAGATCGGTCCCTCAATCTGGTCGCCTCGTATTGGATCGACCCGATCGAGTACAATGAATTTGAGATGATTCGTGCTCGCTGCTTTAAGGCAATTTCCCATTGTCGAAATATAGGTGTAAAAGCGGCAGCCAATTCCCTGAATGTCAAAAACCAGCGCATCGAGATTGGTGAGTTGCTCAGATGTGGGACTTCGTCGCTCACCGTACAAGCTATAAATTGGCAATCCGGTTTGGGTGTCGATCGAATCGCTGACTTTTTCATCAAATGCCCCGCGAATGCCATGCTCTGGACTGAAAAGCGCGACCAGTTTCACATCCGGCGCGCTTTTTAAGAGGTCAATGGTTTGATTCCTATCATAATCAGTGCCCGTATGGTTAGTGACCAATCCCACCCGGAGATCCTTCAATCCCGCGAACCGATCCCGCTTGAGAACATCGATTCCATTCAACACATGCCTTTTTGCGGGTTTTACAGCGGGCGAGTTGGTGTTACCCGCTTTGCGTTCCAGCGCGCCGGGCACACTTTCGAAGTCAAAACCAATGATCGCCTGCGCCGCCAGGGTGGCGATTTGGGAACGCAAGCCAATAACGTTGCCCGATTCATCGGGATGATTTCGGTTGGATAGGAAAATGATAAACGATTTGGAAAACGGATCGATCCAAAGCGATGTGCCGGTCCAACCGCTGTGTCCGTATGAGCCAACCGGAAAAACTTTGCCACGCGGACCTGCGTAAGGTGAATCAATGTCCCAGCCGAATCCGCGTCTGCTGGGCTGATCCGGGGCAGTCTGCACCTGGGTGAACTGTTTGACGGTTTCGGACTTGAAAACCCGGGTCCCGTCCAACTCGCCATTGTTCAGGTACATGCGGCAAAATCGCGCCAGATCCGAGGCTGTCGTGAAGATCCCGGCGTGTCCGGCAATGCCGCCCATCAACCGTGCCGTCGGGTCATGGACAATTCCGCGCAGAACCTTCCCTTCTCGTTTTTCCGTGGGAGCAATTCGGCCCATTTTGGACTCGGGCGGCAGATAGCCGGTGTCAACCATTCCGAGCGGCGTAAAAACCCGTTCAGCCACGTAATGATCGAGTCGTTCCTGAGCGGCGATTCGAGCTATATCTCCGAGTATGAAAAAATTGATATCGCTGTAAACGAACGTGGTTCCCGGTTTATGGATCAAACTCTCGTCACAGGCGTGGTCAATCGCGGTTTGATAGCCGCTCCATAAAGGATCGCGTGAAATATCCGGTCGCAGACCGGAAGTATGTGTCAGCAACTGTCGCAACGTTACCGATTCTTTTCCGTGCGCGCCAAAAGCCGGTATATATTTTGTGACTTTATCATCCAGTTGAATGTGTCCGTCATCCAGCAGGCACATGATCGCGGAGGTCGCCGCAATTACCTTGGTGAGAGAAGCGGCATCGAAGATGGTGTCTTCCGTCATCGGCTCGACTTCAGGAATTACTGCCCGATTTCCATAGGCTTTGTGATAAGCCACCCCGTTATGCTCGATCCACAGTACCCCGCCGGGAAGTTTTTTTGCGGCGATGGCTGTTTCTATAGCCTGATCGATCTGCTCCAGCTTCTCCGCGCGAAAAACATTGGTTACCTGTGACGACGTTTCTGCCCTGGCGAGAGAGGCGAACGCCAGTAGAAATAGCAGGGTTGGGGCCGCAAAAAGAGTGGGCAAAGATTTTAGCATTTTCCGGGTAGCGCTTTGTGGGTCATGAGTTATGTTGCCGTGGATGTGCTAGGGTTCCTTGGCTTGGTTTCCCGACATATCCACGGCGACTCTCTCCCTGGAGAGCCGCCATCTTTTTTGTACAGATCCGGGAAGTCAAGCTTTGGTGTTTTTCCAGGCACTACCGCTCTCTGGCTCGGTTCTATTGATTTGATCCGTGTCGGGACCGGGAATTACTTATCAATGGGAAGAGTTTGAATTGTCGATCTCGAAGCTCTCGGCGTTATTTGGATCACCAGTTCCTTTAAATTTGGCGTGGCCCGGAAAAGGAAACAAAGGCCGTGACATCCTGAGTTTCGCTTGATCGTGCTTCGAGGCGATCACCTTATCGGGAGCTGTGCCATGTTCGACCCAATCCACAATCACCGAAAGCCAGTCGACTTCCGATGCACCCGGCCCACCGCCGCAATGCAAACACCCCGGCACCAAAAACAGGCGGCAATAGTCGCCAACTTTAGGGTCATGCGCGATTGCTTCGCGGTAATAATTGATTGTGCCTTCAGCAGGCAGTGCGGGATCTGCCCAACCGTGCCAAATGATCAATTTGCCGTGGTTCGCCTTGAGACCGTCGAGGTTGGGATTGGTTGCGTTCAGAAAAGAGGCTGCCAACCGGGTATCCGTCGCGAAACGAGAAAAATCATAGGTCGAATAATCCCAATCCGGGTTATTGAAAACCAAATACTTAAATATCTGCGTGCCGAACG